>JAPLAT010000578.1 GCA_026393175.1 Pseudonocardiales bacterium | reverse complement strand
TGGTGGCCGGCGGCCCGCTGGTCACGGCCGCGGCCGCGCCCGGGCAGATCGTGCCCGGCGACTCCGAGCACTCCGCGCTCGCGCAGTGCCTGCGCGGCGGCCGGGCCGACGAGGTGGACCGGCTGGTGCTCACGGCGTCGGGCGGCCCGTTCCGCGGCCGGGACCGCGCCGACCTGGCCGCCGTCACCGTCGAGCAAGCCCTGGCGCACCCCACCTGGGACATGGGCCCCGTCATCACGATCAACTCGGCCACGCTCGTGAACAAGGGCCTGGAGGTGATCGAGGCGCACCTGCTGTTCGGCGTGCCCTACGACCGCATCGACGTGGTCGTGCACCCGCAGTCGGTCGTGCACTCGATGGTGACCTTCCACGACGGCTCCACGCTCGCCCAGGCCAGCCCGCCGGACATGGTGCTGCCCATCGCGCTCGCGCTCGCCTGGCCCGAACGGCTGGCCGGCGCCGCCCGCCCGTGCACCTGGGCGGCGCCGCAGACCTGGGAGTTCGAGCCGCTCGACGAGGACGCCTTCGCCGGTGTCCGGCTGGCCAGGGCCGCGGGGGAGGCGGGGGGCTGCCTGCCCGCCGTGCTCAACGCGGCCAACGAGGAGGCCGTGGCCGCGTTCGTCGCGGGCGCGCTGACCTTCACCGGCATCACCGACCTGCTCGGTGACGTGCTGGACGCGGCAGGGGAGTGGACGCGCGACCCGGCTACCGTGGACGACGTCCTGGCCGCGGAGGACTGGGCGCGCTCCCGCGCCCGCGAGCTGACCCCGGGAGTGGTCGCATGATGTTCGTCATCGGGGTCCTGATCTTCTTCATCGGGGTCCTGTTCTCGGTGTTCTGGCACGAGCTGGGCCACTTCACCACCGCGCGCTGGTTCGGCATCAAGGCGCCGGAGTTCATGGTCGGCTTCGGGCGCACGATCTGGTCGGTCAAGCGGGGCGAGACCGAGTACGGGCTCAAGGCGATCCCGCTCGGCGGCTACGTCCGCATGATCGGGATGATCCCGCCCGCCAAGGGCGAGCTGCTGGGCAGCAGCAGGCGCACCGGCCCGTTCCAGGGCCTCATCGACGACGTGCGCGCCCAGTCCCAGGCCGACGTCCGGCCCGAGGACGCGCACCGCCAGTTCTACCTGCGCGCGCCGTGGAAGCGGATCGTCGTCATGGCCGCGGGCCCGTTCATGAACCTCGTGCTGGCGGTCTTCCTGTTCGCCGTGCTGCTCATGGGGATCGGGCTGCCCACGTCCACCACCACCGTCGGCGCGGTCAGCGAGTGCGTGCTGCCGGCCACCACGGCGCAGCAGGCCCCGCCGGAGTGCCCGGTGGACGCGCCGCCCACCCCGGCCGCCGCGGCCGGGTTCCAGGCGGGCGACCGGATCGTGGCGCTGGACGGGCAGCCGTTCACCGAGTTCGACGGCGACCTGCTGCGGGCGGCGATCCAGCAGAGCTCCGGCCAGGTCACGGTCACCGTCGAGCGGGACGGGCAGCGGCTCGACCTCACGCCGACCCCGATCCCCAACCAGGTCTACGACTCCGAGGACCCCACCCGGATCATCGAGGCGAACTTCCTCGGGGTGGAGCTGTTCCGGGGCTACGAGCAGCAGAGCATCGGCGCGGTCTTCGTCCAGATCGGCGACGTCGTCGCGCGCACCGGGCAGGCCATCGCCGAGCTGCCCTCGCGGGTGCCGTCGCTGTTCGGGTCGGTGTTCCTCGGCGAGGAGCGCGACGTCGAGGGCCCGATCGGCGTCGTCGGCGTGTCCCGCATCGGCGGGGAGATCCTGGCCCAGGACATCCCGTTCGCGGCCGAGGCCTCGCTGCTGATCAACCTGCTCGCCGCGGTCAACATCTCGCTGTTCCTGTTCAACCTGCTCCCGATCCCGCCGCTGGACGGCGGGCAGATCTTCCCGGCGATCTGGGAGTCGATCCGGCGGCGCATCGCGAAGCTGCGCGGCAAGCCCGACCCCGGCCCGGTGGACGTCGCGAAGCTGATGCCGGTGGCCTACGTCGTCGCGCTGGTGTTCATCGTGTGGAGCGGGCTGCTGCTCGTCGCCGACGTGATCAACCCGGTCGAGCTGTTCGGGTGACCGCGGCCCCCGACCCGGCCCCGCCCGTCGCCGGGGGCGATCCCGCCCGGCCGGTCGCGATCTTCGACGTCGACGGCGTGCTGGCCGACGTCACCCACCGGCTGCACCACCTGCGGGCCCGGCCGCAGCGTTGGGAGCGGTTCTTCACCGAGGCCGACCGCGACCCGCTGCTCGACGAGGGCGCCGCCCGGCTGCGCGCCGCCCTGGCCGACCACGACGTCGTCTACCTCACCGGCCGCCCCGAGCGCACCCGGCGGCTCACCGAGCGCTGGCTGGCCCACCACGGGCTGCCCACCGGGCCGCTGATCATGCGCGACGACCTCGACCACCGCCCGGCCCGCTACATGAAGCGGGAGGTGCTGCGCGGCCTCGCGGCGACCCGGGAGATCGCGTCCGTGCTGGACGACGACCCGTCGGTCGTCGACCTGCTGGAGGCCGACGGCTGGCCGGTGGAGCTCGCGACCTGGCTGCCGCACACCCGCACGCTGCAGCGCGCCCAGGAGCGCGACGGCCGGACCTGAGCCACGACGTCGGTCACGTCCACGAGCGCCCCGCCGGGGGATCGGGGGATACTGGGGGTCGTGAGCGTCTCCCTCGGTATGCCCGTCCCGCCCGCGCCGACGCTGTCGGCGCGCCGGCCCACCCGCCAGCTGCAGGTCGGGACGGTCGGGGTCGGGTCCGAGCACCCGATCTCGGTGCAGTCGATGACCACCACGCTGACCGCCGACGTCAACGCGACGCTGCAGCAGATCGCGGAGCTGACGGCCGCGGGCTGCGACATCGTCCGCGTCGCCTGCCCCAGCCAGGACGACGCCGAGGCGCTGCCGGCGATCGCGGCCAAGAGCCAGATCCCGGTGATCGCCGACATCCACTTCCAGCCCAAGTACGTCTTCGCCGCGATCGACGCAGGCTGCGCCGCGGTGCGCGTGAACCCGGGCAACATCCGCAAGTTCGACGACCAGGTCAAGGAGATCGCGGCCGCCGCGAAGGACCGCGGCACCCCGATCCGGATCGGCGTCAACGCTGGGTCGCTGGACAAGCGCCTGATGGAGAAGTACGGCAAGGCCACGCCCGAGGCCCTGGCCGAGTCGGCGATGTGGGAGGCGTCCCTGTTCGCCGAGCACGACTTCCACGACATCAAGATCTCGGTCAAGCACAACGACCCTGTCGTGATGATCCGCGCCTACGAGCT
>JAPLAT010000557.1 GCA_026393175.1 Pseudonocardiales bacterium | reverse complement strand
CTGCCGAGCACCTTGAGCGAGGAGAGGTCGTACTTCTCCGGGATCTCCTTGCCCCACTTCATGAACGTGCGGATGAGCGTCGGCGCGGTGTAGTAGATGGAGACGCCGTACTTCTGCACGATCTCCCAGTGCCGGCCCTCGTGCGGGGTGTTCGGCGTGCCCTCGTACATGACGGACGTGGCGCGGTTGGCCAGCGGCCCGTAGACGATGTAGCTGTGGCCGGTGACCCAGCCGATGTCGGCGGTGCACCAGTAGACGCTCTCGCCGGGCTTGTGGTCGAACACGACGTGGTGGGTGTACGCGGCCTGGGTGAGGTAGCCGCCCGAGGTGTGCAGGATGCCCTTCGGCTTCCCGGTGGTGCCCGAGGTGTAGAGGATGAACAGCGGGTGCTCGGAGTCGAACGCCTGCGCCTCGTGGGAGTCGGACTGGCGGTCGACGATGTCGTGCCACCAGACGTCGCGGCCCTCGGTCCAGGGCACCTCGGTCTCGGTGCGCTTCACGACGAGCACGTGCTCGATCGTCGGGGTCTGCGCCACCGCCTCGTCGGTGTTCTCCTTCATCGGGGCCGGCTTGCCGCGCCGGAACTGCCCGTCGGAGGTGATGAGCAGCTTGCACTCGGCGTCCTCGATGCGCGCCTTCAGCGCGCCGGGCGAGAAGCCGCCGAACACGACGCTGTGCATGGCGCCGAGCCGGGCGCACGCCAGCATCGAGAAGACGGCCTCCGGGATCATGGGCAGCTGGATCGCCACCCGGTCGCCCGCCTGGACGCCCAGCTCGGTGAGCGCGTTGGCCGCCTTGCAGACCTCGGCCTGCAGGTCGGAGTAGGTGATCGTGCGGGAGTCGCCGGGCTCGCCCTCCCAGTGGAACGCGACCTGGTCGCCGTGACCGTCGGCCACGTGCCGGTCGACGCAGTTGTAGGCGACGTTCAGCTCGCCGCCCACGAACCACTTCGCGAACGGGGCCTGCCAGTCCAGCACCTGGTCCCACTTCTTGTGCCAGTGCAGCCGGTCGGCCTGCTCGGCCCAGAAGCCCTCGCGGTCCTCGTCGGCGCGGGCGTACCACTCCTCGGTGGCGTTGGCCTGCGCCGCGAACTCCGGGCTCGGGGGGAAGCTTCGGCTCTCGGTGGACAGGTTGCTCAGCGTGGGTCCGGAGTCGGCCATCGACATACCTTCCTGGTCTCTGTCCTCCGGGCATCGGCGCCCGGCTCGCGATCGTCGCCGCGACGCTATCGCCCGACCCTCCCATCCGCACCGGCTGTCCGGCCAGTACCCGACGGCCTGGCAGCATGGGATCCCGTGCCCCCCGTCGATCGCGCGACCGATCCCCTCGCGCCCCTGCTCGACCTGCCCGACGTGCCGGCGGCCGTCGCCCGGGTCCGGGACGCCCTGGTCGCGCTGCACGACCACCCGGCCAACCGGCAGGGCTGGCCCGCCTCCGCCGCCGAGGCCGGGATGCGGGCCGCGCGGGCGTCGGCCGCCCTCGACGGCGCCCCCCTGGCCACCGGCGACGAGGTCACCCATCCGGCGCTGGCCGGTGCGGTGCGGGTGGCCGAGCAGACCGGGCGGCTGCTCGGGGTCTGGCGCACCTCGCCGCTGCAGGCGCTGGCCCGGCTGCACGTCCTGGCCGCGGCGGACCTCGTGCCGGCCGACCGGCGCGACGACCTGGGCCGTCCGCGCGCGGGCGGGCACGTCGCCGAGCGGTTGGGCCTGCTGGCGGAACTGGTCACCGGGGCCACCCGGGCACCCGGCCCGGTTCTCGTCGCGATCGTGCACGGAGAGTTACTGGCGCTCCAGCCGTTCGGCAGCGCCGACGGCGTGGTCGCGCGCGGCGCGGCGCGGCTGGCCGCGATCTCGGCCGGGCTCGACCCGCGCGGGCTCGCGGTGCCGGAGGTGGGTCACCTGCGGCGTGCGGCGGAGTACCGCGAGGCGGCGGTCGACTTCGCCGCGGGCGGGCCCGCCGGGGTCCGGACCTGGCTGCTGCACTGCTGCGCCCAGTGGGAGGCCGGGGCGGCCGAGGGCGCCTCGATCGCCGGCGCGCGAGGCTGATCACCGGGCGGTCACCCGTGTTGATCAGCGGGAACGCGAGACGGGCGGCGCCCTCCGAGGAGGGCACCGCCCGTCGACGCGCGATAAACCGGGATCCAGGCGTGCACTACGTGTCGTGTAGGTGGCCTCGGCGTCCGGCGTCCCGGTACGCAGGCCCACGACGACATGCCTCCCGCGGCGTGCTGTGCGTGGAGTGCCCGGCGCTCGCGCACGGAGCCCCGGTCGGGGAGGACGGGTGCTTCTCTGCCGCACCGCCCCTGGCCTTCCAGGAGTCCGTGTCCCCTTTGTAACCGGTGGCGCAGGCCACAGCAAGGGGCAGGCCCGGGTGCACCGGTTCAGCGACGCAGAGTGACGATCACGCCGATCGGGTCCGCCGTACACCCATCCAGCCCAGGCCCACCGCTCCGACCAGGGCGGCGAGGCCGGCCGCGCGGGCGACCCGGCGGGACGGGCGCAGCCGCACCCCCAGCGGGACCGGCGCGTCGAACGTCAGGATCGGCCATCCGCGCTCCAGCGCGACCCGGCGCAGCGCCTTGTCCGGGTTCACCACCGTGGGGTGCCCGACGGCCTCCAGCAGCGGCAGGTCGGTGATCGAGTCGGAGTAGGCGCGGCACTCCTCGAGCCGGTAGCCGCGGGCGGCCGCGATGCCGCGGGCGGCCCTGGCCTTCTCCTCACCGTAGAGGTAGTACTCGACCTCCCCGGTGTAGCGGCCGTCCTCGACGCGCATCCGGCTGGCGAGGCAGCGGTCCGCACCGACGAGCGCGGCGATCGGCTCGACCACCTCCTGGCCGGACGCCGACAGCACCACCACCTCGTCCCCCGCCGCCCGGTGCTCCGCGATCAGCGCGGTGGCCTCCGCGTAGACGAGCGGCTCGACGATCTCGTGCAGCGTCTCCGCGACGATCGACCGCACCTGGGCGACGTCCCACCCCGCGCAGAGCGCCGTGATCCGGCGGCGCAGCGACTCCATCGTGTCGGCGTCCGCGCCGGAGAGCACCAGCAGCAGCTGCGCGTAGCCCGACCGCAGCACGGCCCGCCGGGTGATCATCCCCTGGCGCCGGAACGGGCGGCTGAACGCGAGCGCGCTGGACCCCGCGATGATCGTCTTGTCGAGGTCGAAGAAGGCCGCCGATGTCGGCCGGTCGAACTGCGCGCCGGGCACGCTGCGCGAGCTTGCCAGACCAGCTCGGACGTCCCGTCGGCGCGGGTGGCGCCAACGTCGCGAGATGGTCCATCCAGATGAGCGCACAGGGGCCTGTGAGCAGCTACAGTTGACGTGTCCCGGACTCGTCCGGGCCCGGTTCAGCTCGACCCCCCGGAGCTGAACCACCGACGACCCCCGCCAATCCCCCCTGGCGGGGGTCGTCCCTTTCCCGGATCCGGCCGCCCGCCGCCGTGCCCGCACCGCCGGGCGGTTGTCCACATCGCGACCCGGCTGTCCACAGCCCCGGAACCGGGGCTGTCCCCCTCGCCCGGGCCCTCGCAGGCTGACCGCGGCTCCCGCACCCGGCGGGAGGGCGGCAGGAGGCAGGCGATGGCACGCAGGGGACTCGTCATGGTGTCCGACCCGGACCTGCTCGACGCGGTGCTCCGCATCGGCGCCGCGGCGGGGTGCGAGATCGAGCGCGTCGCCGACGCCGTGCAGGCCCGCCGGTCCTGGAGCCGGGCGCCGGTGGTGCTGCTCGACGCGCCCGCGGCGCGGCAGTGCACGCAGGCCGGGCTGCCCCGGCGCGGCGGGGTGATCGTCGCCGCCCGCGGCGAGCCGCCGCCCGCCGTGTGGCAGCAGGCCGTCGCCGTCGGGGCGGAGCACGTCGTGTCGCTGCCCGACGCCGAGCGCTGGCTCGTGGCCGCGCTGTCCGAGGCGGTCGACGAGCCGGCGGGGGCGGGGGCGGCCGTCGGCGTCCTCGGCGGGCGCGGCGGGGCCGGGGCGTCCGTGCTGGCCGCGGCCGTCGCGGTCACGGCGGGGCGCGACGGCGGGCGGGCGCGGCGCGCCGCGGGCGCCCCGCGGGGCGGCGGGCCCGCCCGGGGCCGCGGCGCCGAGGACCTCGACGGCATGCGCTGGCCGCAGGTCGGCGTCGGCGGCGGTCGGGTGCCCGCGGCCGCCCTGCACGCCGCGCTCCCCGCCCCCGCCGTCGGGCGCAGGC
>JAPLAT010000148.1 GCA_026393175.1 Pseudonocardiales bacterium | reverse complement strand
CCGGGGCGGCACCGGGCGCCCGGGCGGGGCGAAGGCCCCGGCCCCGGGGGCGCGCCGTGACGCGCGGTGGCCCGCCGACCGCACGGCCGGGGAGCCGGGTCGTCCGTCGCGGGCGGGGCGCCGGGCCCCGTCAGGTGAAGTCGCCGGCGGCCCGGCGTACGAGGCCGAGCAGCTCGGTGAGGTGCGTCTCCTGCTCGGGCGTCAGCCCCTCGAGGCCGAAGTCGATCGCCGTCACCGAGGCGGTGGCGCGCTCCAGCAGCGCCGTCCCGGCCTCGGTGATCTCCACGAGCGTGGCGCGCCGGTCGGTGGGGTGCGGGGTGCGGCGCACCAGGCCGTCGGCCTGCAGGCGGTCGACGATGTTCGTCACGCTCGTCGGGTGCAGCTGCAGGCGCTCGCCCATCACGCGCATCGGCAGGCGGCCCGTGCGCGCGAACGTGAGCAGCACCAGGGCCTCGTACCGCGCGAACGTCAGCCCGTGCGGCCGCAGCGCACCGTCCACCGCCGAGAGCAGGATCTGCTGCACGCGCATCACGCTGGTCACCGCGGCCATGGTGCGGGCGGGGCCGATCCGCTCGTCCCACAGCGTCGCCGCCCGCATGATCGGGTCGAACGGCAGCGGGGGGCGGGTGGCCATGGACGCCGACGCTAGCAGTGCGGTGCGGTGCGCCCTCGCGCCCGGCGGCGCCGGTGGGGCAGGCTGGCCACCATGCTCTTCGCCTTCAGCATCGCCCCGTCCGGCGGCGGCACGGACGCCCCCGGATCGGACGGCGTCGGGGACGCCGTCGCCGAGGCGGTCCGCGTCGTCCGCGCCTCGGGCCTCCCGTGCGAGACCACCTCCATGTTCACCACCATCGAGTCGGAGACCTGGGACGAGGGGATGGCGGTCGTCAAGGCGGCGGTCGAGGCCGTGCAGGCCCGGGCGCCGCGGGTCAGCCTGGTGCTCAAGGCCGACATCCGACCCGGCCACACCGGCCAGCTGCGCGCGAAGGTCGAGCGGGTGGAGCAGGCGCTGCGGAAGTCGCAGGGGTGAGCGACGTCGTCGGCGGCCCTGCCGCGGGCGTGGTCCTCGTGCACGGGGCGTGGCACGACGGCTCCTGCTGGGCTCCCGTCGTCGAGGCGCTCGGCGCGATCGGGCTGCCGGCGCTGGCCGTCGACCTGCCCAGCGACCGCCCGGGTACCGACACGGCCGCCTGCGTGTCCGTGGTCGTGGCCGCGGCCCGCGAGGTCGGGGGCGGCGCGCCGGTGGTGCTCGTCGGGCACTCGCTGGGCGGCCTCGTCGCGCCCGTGGCCGCGCAGGAGCTCGGCCCCGGTGCCGTGGCGGCGCTCGTGCTGGTCGGGGCGCTCGTGCCGCGGCCCGGCGTGTCGTGGCGCGACCGGATGGCCGCCGAGCCCGGCGTGATGGTGCCCGGTCACGACGCGGGGCAGGAGCGCCGTCCCGACCGCACCACGGCGCTGGCGCCCGACGCCGCCGCCACCGGGCTCTACGCGGGCGTGGCGGAGGAGTCGTCGGCGGCCGCCGTCGCCGACGCGGTGGCCCGGCTGCGCCCCCAGGACTGGACGGTGGTGAAGGAGGTGAGCCCGCTGCGGGAGTGGCCGCGGGTGCCCACGGTCGAGGTGGTCTGCGGCGCGGACCGGGTCGTGAGCCCGGAGTGGTCGCGCGGGGCGGGCGCGGTCCCCGGCGCCCGGCGGGTCGAGCTGCCCGGCGGGCACTTCCCGATGCTCACCCGGCCCGCGGAGCTGGCCACCGTGATCGCCGCGGCGGCGGGCCGGTGAGGCGCGCGGTCCCGCCGCGGCCCGGAACGCCGACGGCTCCCGGCACGCCGTGCGCGTGCGGGAGCCGGGGACGAGGGGTGGGGCGGGTCAGCCCTGGGCGACGTTGAGCGTGAAGAAGAAGACGCCCACGAGGATGGCGACGGCGCCGAGCGCCATGGCGATCTTCGCCTGCTTGGCGGTCACGGGGCGCTGCACGGCGGCCACGCCCAGGCCGACGGCCGCGGCACCGAAGACCCAGCCGAGGATGGAGATCGGGCTGACCAGCACCGCCAGCACACCGACGATCACGGCGATCTTGCCCAGCGTCGGGCTCTCGGCGCGAGCGCACTTCGCACGGGCGTCGTCGAGCAGGCGATCGGCGACGGACTTGTCCTGGCTCATGTCAGGTCCTCCGGGTGGGGGCGCGCCGCTCCGGGCGGCCGACGGCGTCTACGGAGAGCGACGTGATCGTCACTCACACCTAGTCAACGACGGCCCGGCGGGCGTGGTGTTCCGCCGGTGCGGTGATCGAACCGCCGGATCCGCGGGGTCGTGGCGGGTGCCGCGTCGCGCTGGGTGATCGGACAGGACCGGATCGAGTGACGCCGGGCCGGGTGACCCGGACCGGCCCGAGGAGGGTGGCACCATGGTTGATCAGCGCGAACACCGGGCGCGGCGGATGTGGCGGGCGCTGGAGCCCGTGCACGCCGTCACCTACTTCGCGCCGGAGTCGCGCGCGGCGGCCGAGGCGCTCGGCGTGCGCGGCTTCTGGCGCGGCTACTTCGCCCTGCGGGCCGCGCCGCTGGGTCCCGTGCCGGCGGAGGTCGTCACGGCGCTGTTCCACACCTTCCACCCCGCGTTCGTCGCACGCGCGGTGCCTGCGGTGTGGGACGTGGCCCCGCCCGAGGCCCTCCTCCGCGCCCGGCTCGACGGGGTGGACGCCGCCCTGCGCCGGCTCCTCGGGACCGACGTCGTGGCCGGGCCCGCGCTCGCCGAGGCGGCGGGCATCGCCCGGGAGGCGGCCCTCGCCGCGCCCACGGCGGGCCGCGGCCTGGCCGCCGCGAACGCCGCGCTCGACTGGCCCGACGCCCCGCACCTGGTCCTGTGGCACGCCCAGACCCTGCTGCGCGAGTCGCGGGGCGACGGCCACACCGCCGTCCTGCTGGCCGCCGGTCTCGACCCGGTCGAGGCGCTCGTCGTCTTCGACGCGGACGTGCCCGTCGACGACCTGCGGGAGCGGCGCGGCCGCTCGGCGGAGGAGTGGGCCGCGGCCCGGGAGCGGCTGACCCGGCGGGGCCTGCTCGCCGGGTCCGGCCTGTCGGACGCCGGTCGCGCGCTGCGTGCGGAGGTCGAGGCGCGCACCGACGCGCTCGCCGACGTCTCCTGGCAGGCCGTGGGCGACGCACGCGCCGAGCGGCTGGTCGAACTCGCGGCCCCGCTCGTGGCGGCGATCGTGTCCGGAGGGGCGTTCCTGGACCGCAACCCGATGGGGCTGCGACCCCTGGCGCCCGCGGGGTGAGGGCCCGACGCACCACGGGGGACGTCCGCGCGGCGGCGGGGCCGATCACGGGGGTGACCGCCCGCGGGAGGCCGACGTCGCAGACCCACGGGCACCGCGCGGACCGCCGGCGCCCTGCGCGGTGACCCCGGGGTCTGTGCAGTGCCCCCGCGCACCCCGAGCCGGACGGTCGGCGTGCCGCCCGACGTGCCAGGATGGGAGGCGTGTCACGCCCTGATCCCCGTCAAGCCGCGCGGCAGGCCGGCCCGTCCGCCGCGCTGCCGGCCGCCATGGCCGGAGCCATCGACCTCGCCGCGGTGAAGGCCCGTTCCGAGGCCGCGAGCCGAGCGGCCGCCGCCCCGAGGCAGGGTGGCGGCGCGTCCGGTGCGGGCCCGTTCGTCATCGACGTCACCGAGGCCGGCTTCCAGGCCGACGTCATCGAGCGGTCGCTGCAGGTCCCGGTCGTCGTCGACCTGTGGGCCGAGTGGTGCGGACCCTGCAAGCAGCTCTCGCCGGTGCTGGAGCGCCTCGCCGAGGCCGCGGGCGGGGCCTGGATCCTCGCCAAGGTCGACGTGGACGCGAACCCGCGCATCGCGCAGGCGTTCGGTGCCCAGTCCATCCCGATGGTCGTCGCCGTCGTCGGCGGGCAGCCGGTCGACGGGTTCAGCGGGGCGCAGCCCGAGCCGCAGGTCCGGCAGTGGATCGCCGCGCTGCTCGACGCGCTGCGCGACCGCATGCCCGCCATCGCCGAGGCCGAGGCGCGGGCCGCGGGCGGGCCGGAGCCCGCCGAGGTGGAGGAGCCCGAGGACCCCCGCTTCACCGCGGCCGAGGACGCGCTCGAGCGCGGCGACTACCCCGCCGCCGAGGCGGCCTACCAGGCGATCCTCGACGTCGAGCCGGCCAACGAGCAGGCCGCGGCCGCGCTCGCGCAGGTGCGGTTCCTCGCGCGCGCCGAGGCGGCCGACCCCACGGCGGTCGAGCGGGCCGACGCGGCTCCGGACGACGTGGACGCCCAGCTCGCCGCCGCCGACGCCGAGCTCGCGGCCGACGGTGTGGAGGCCGCGTTCGCGCGCCTCGTCGCCGCCGCCGGGCGCACGTTCGGGGAGGACCGCGACCGGGTGCGCGAGCACCTCGTCGGGCTGTTCGAGCTGTTCCCGGCCGACGACCAGCGCGTCACCGCGGCCCGCCGGGCCCTGGCCCGCGTCCTGTTCTGAGCGCGCCGCCGCGCCCGATCACCGCACGCGACCGGGCGCTCCGGGTCGGGCTGCCGGCGCTCGTCGTGGCCGCGTCGCTCGTCCTCACGGTGGTCCTGCACGTCCGGTACCCGGACGCGCTGGTCACGCTGCTGCCGCTGCCCGACATGTACGAGCTGCACGTCGACTTCGACACGTTCTGGCACTCGGCGGTCGCGCTGACCCAGGGCGCCGACATCTACGAGACGCCGGCCAAGCTGCGCAACCTCAACCCGCCGCTGCTCACGGTGCTGCTCGTGCCGTTCGCGGCGCTGGACTCGCTCACCGCCTACCGGATCTTCGTCGGGCTGACCGTGCTGATGGTCGTGGCGGCGGTCCTGGCCGTGGCGCGCGAGCTGCGGCTCTCGGCGCCGGTGACGGTCGCCGTGCTGCTCACGGTGCTGGCGTCCTCGCCGCTGCACGGCACGCTGGTGCTCGGCCAGATCTACCCGCTGCTGCTCGTGGGCCTGGTCGGCGGTTGGATCGCCGAGCGCCGCGGGCGGCCGGTCCTCGCGGCCGTGCTCTACGGCGTGACGGTGGCGCTCAAGCCGTCGCTGGCCCCGCTGCTCCTGCTGCCGGCGGTGCAGCGGCGGTGGGTGCCGTTCCGCGCCGGCATCGCCTCGGCCGCCGTCGCGACCCTCGTCGGGGTGCTCGTCGCGGGGCCGTCCAGCGCGGTCGCCTGGCTGACGATCGCGCTGACCGAGGGCGTGCCGGAGACGGTCGACAACGCGTCCTTCCCGGGGCTGACGCTGCGGCTGGGGCTGACGGCGTTCCCGGGCATGGTCGTCGGGCTCGCGGTCCTCGTCGGCACCCTGGTGTGGTGCGGACGGTGGCGCGACCGCATCGACCCGGGGGGCGCGGCCCCGTTCGCCGTGGTGGCCGCCGGCCTGCTGTTCTCCCCGATCGCCTGGCACAACTACCTCATGCTGCTATGGCCGGGCGTGCTGCTGATGATCGCCCTGCAGCGGCGGGGGCTCGCGGCGGCGCTGCTCGCGGTCAGCCTCGTACCGGTGTCGTGGAATGCGATCTGGCCGCCCGACGCCGGCCTCCACGCCGCCGTCGGACGGTCCCTGTACTGGGCGATCCTGCTGGCCTACTGGGTGTCGCTGATGTCCCTGTCGCCCAGGAGCGAGGTCGACGCACCCGGCCCGCGCGCCGTCGCCGGGTCCTCCGCCGCCTGAACCGGGCGCAGGGCGTGCCGGCCGCTCGGCTCGTCGGACTCCCGGCCCCGGCCCGCGGGCGACGCCCACGACGCGGAGCGCTCGGCCGGGCGGGAGGGGGTCCACGGCGTGGCCGGGGTCCCGCCGGTCGCGGACGCGGCCGACGCCGACGGGGCGGACGTCCCCGTCCCCGGCTCCGCGCCGGTCGGCCCGGTGCGCTCCGGTGAGCTGACGGGCTCGGCGGCCGGGTCCTCACGGGCCGCCGGGTCGGCCGTCGCCCTGAAGCCGGTCGACGCGGAATCGGCCGTGACGGAGCCGGCCGGCTCGGAG
>JAPLAT010000114.1 GCA_026393175.1 Pseudonocardiales bacterium | reverse complement strand
TGGTCGATCGGGGTGTTCCAGTTCGTGAAGTCGGCGAAGTGGAAGGTCGGCGAGGAGGCCGCGTTCCGCGCGCTGGGCCGGGTGCACGAGCAGACCGGCGAGGGCGGGCCGGTGGAGTGGCACAAGATGGGCGAGGGCTGGAGCTGGGCGCGCAAGCCCGGCACGGACGAGGACCACGCCGCGCAGGCCGCCGAGGGCTGGGCCGAGATCCGCCGCCGCATCGAGGCGCAGGCCCACCAGGTCTACGTGCTCGACGAGTTCACCTACCCGCTGAAGTGGGGCTGGGTCGACGTCGCCGAGGTCGTGGACGTCCTCGCCCGCCGGGAGGGCCGCCAGCACGTGATCGTCACCGGGCGCGACGCCGCCCCGGAGCTGGTCGCCGCGGCCGACCTGGTCATGGAGACCACGAAGGTCAAGCACCCGATGGACGCCGGGCAGAAGGGCCAGCGCGGCATCGAGTGGTAGTACATGCGTAGTACTCTCGTCCCGTGGAGCGCATCGCGATCAGAACCCTGAACCAGGACACCGCAGGTGTCCTGGCCCGGGTCGAGCGCGGGGAGACCGTGGAGATCACCCATCGCGGCCGGCTGGTCGCCCGGATCGTCCCGGCGGGTGCGGGCGAGCTGGACGACCTCGTGGCCGCCGGGCGCGTCGTCCCGGCGTCGGTGAGTGCGCCGTTCACGGCACCGGGCGGGCCGTCCGATGACGGCCCGGAGTCGGGGGAGCTGCTGTCCGCGCTCCGCGACGAGGAGCGCTGGTGATCTACGTCGACTCGTCCGCGATCGTCAAGCTGGTGCGGCCGGAGGCGGAGAGCGCCGCACTGGCCGGGTGGCTCAACTCCGTCGCCGAACCCGTCGTCACCTCCGCGCTGTCCGAGGTCGAGGTCCCGCGTGCCCTGCGTCGGGTCGCCCCCGACCGGCTCGGCGGCGTCGCGGCCGTCCTGGCGCGCCTGTCCCGGATGGAGATCGACGCGCCGGTCCGGGCCACCGCCGCGGCGTACGTCGACGCCGGGCTGCGCTCGCTCGACGCGATCCACCTCGCCACCGCGGAGATGCTGGTGGCGGCGGGGAAGACGGTCACCGTGTTCGTCAGCTACGACGTCCGGCAGAGTGCGGCGGCCGAGGCGGTGGGCTTCCGTCCGGCCGCGCCCGGCCGGGAGTAGGCCGGGGAGTGACGCCCCTCGTCCTGCTGCCCGGCCGGTGCCCCGCCGGGCCCGGCCCCGCCGGCTCTCGTCCCGGGCGGAGGAGGAGCTGTCCACGCAGGTGGGCGGCCTGCTCGACGCGCCGTAAAGCTCGCCGGGCTGCGCGGGGCGGTGCCGGGTCCGTTCGCGGGCTAGTGTCCGGGGGCGTGGACTACACCCGACTGGGAAACACCGGCCTGCAGGTCTCCCGCGTCTGCCTGGGGATGATGAGCTACGGCTCGCCGTCCTGGCGCGAGTGGGTGCTCGACCTCGACGCCTCCCGCCCGCTCGTCCGGGCCGCCGTCGAGGCCGGCGTGACGTTCTTCGACACCGCCGACATGTACTCGGTCGGGGCGAGCGAGGAGGTCACCGGCACGCTCCTGCGCGAGCTGTTCGCCGACCGCGAGGACTACGTGCTCGCCACGAAGGTCTTCAACCCGATGAGCGACCGGCCCAACGACCGCGGCCTGTCCCGCAAGCACGTCATGGCCGGCATCGACGCCTCGCTGCGACGGCTGGGCACCGACTACGTCGACCTCTACCAGATCCACCGCTGGGACCCCGAGACGCCGATCGAGGAGACGATGGAGGCCCTGCACGACATCGTGCGGGCCGGCAAGGCCCGCTACATCGGCGCGTCGAGCATGTGGGCATGGCAGTTCGCGAAGGCCCAGCACACCGCGGACCTGGGCGGCTGGACGCGGTTCGTCGCGATGCAGGACCACTACAACCTGATCTACCGCGAGGAGGAGCGGGAGATGCACCCGCTCTGCCTCGACCAGGGCGTCGGGGTGATCCCGTGGAGCCCGCTGGCGCGCGGGCGCCTGGCGAAGCTGCCCGAGCAGCGGACCACGACCCGGTCGGGCAGCGACCCGATCGCCGACCGCATGTACGGCGAGGCCGACGACGCCGTCGTGCACGCCGTGGCCGACGTGGCGAAGGCGCGCGGGCTGCCGATGGCCCAGGTCGGGCTGGCCTGGATGCTGGCGAAGGACGTGGTCACCGCCCCGATCGTCGGGGCGACGAAGCCCGGGCACGTCGAGGACGCCGTCGCGGCCGTGGACGTCGAGCTCTCCGACGACGAGATCGCCGCGCTGGAGGCCGCCTACGTGCCGCACCCGGTCCTCGGCCACCAGTGACGGCCCGCGCCGCCGCCCGGGCCGTGGTGATCGGGGCGCCGGCGTCGGGGAGCGGGAAGACCACCGTCGCGACCGGGCTGATGGCCGCCCTGCGCCGCCGCGGCACGGCCGTGGCGCCGTTCAAGGTCGGCCCGGACTACATCGACCCCGGCTACCACGCGCTGGCCACCGGGCTGCCGGGCCGCAACCTCGACCCGGTGCTGGTCGGCGCGGACCGGGTCGCCCCGCTGGCCCGGCACGGCGCGGCCGGGGCGGAGATCGCGGTCGTCGAGGGCGTGATGGGGCTGTTCGACGGCAGGCTGGCCGACGGGGCGGGGTCGACGGCGCAGGTGGCGGGCCTGCTCGGGGCGCCGGTCGTGCTGGTGGTGGACTGCCGCGGCCAGTCCCGCAGCCTAGCCGCGCTGCTGCACGGGTTCCGGTCCTTCGACCCGGCGTGCCGGGTCGCCGGGGTCGTGCTCAACCGGGTGGGCTCGGAGCGGCACGCCGACGTGCTGCGGGCCGCGGCGGGCGAGGTGGGGCTGCCGGTGCTGGGCGCCCTGCCCCGCCGCGACGCGCTGGCCGTGCCGTCGCGGCACCTCGGGCTGGTCACCGCGGCCGAGCACGGGCCGGCCGCGACCGCCGCCGTCGACGCGATGGCCGAGCTCGTCGCCGCGCACGTGGATCTCGACGCCGTCGCCGCCCTGGCCACGCCGCTGCCCCCCGGCCCGGCCTGGAACCCGGCCGCGGAGGTGGCCGGGACGGATCCCGCGCCGGACCCGGCCGCGGACGGGCGCGACGGGCCCGGTGGCCCGGACCGCCCGGTGGTCGCCGTCGCGGGCGGAGCGGCGTTCACGTTCGGCTACGCCGAGCACGCGGAGCTGCTGGCCGCGGCCGGCGCGGACGTCGCCGTCGTCGACCCGCTGCGCGACACCGCCCTGCCGCCGGGCACGGCGGCGCTGGTGCTGCCCGGCGGCTTCCCCGAGGAGCACGCCGCCGACCTGGGCGCGAACGCCCCGTTGCGGTCCGCGGTCCGGGCGCTCGCCGCGTCCGGCGCGCCGGTGCACGCGGAGTGCGCCAGGCTGCTCTACCTCTGCGCCGACCTGGACGGCGCCCCGATGTGCGGGGTGCTCCCGGCCCGGGCCGCGATGACCCCGCGGCTCACGCTGGGCTACCGCGAGGCCGTCGCCCTGACCGGGTCGGCGCTGTTCGGGGCGGGGGAGCGGGTCACCGGCCACGAGTTCCACCGCTGCGCCGTCGAGCCCCGTTCCGGCGACCCGGCCTGGGGGTGGCGCGGGGACCCTCCGGAGGGCTGGGTGGCCGGCGGGGTGCACGCGTCCTTCCTGCACACCCATCCGGCAGGGCACCCCTCGGCGATCTCCGGGCTGGTCGGGGCGGCGCGCCGTATCAGGAAGTGACGGGCGTCTCTCCTCGGGTTACCGTGGAGTAGAGGCTCTCGTCGAGGAGGTCGCCATGCGTCGTCGGTCGGCACGCAGGATCGGGCTGGTCCTCGGCGCGGGGGGCATCCTCGGCTCGGCCTGGACCGCGGGGGCGCTCGCCGCGCTCGCCCCCCGCCTCGACCGCCCGCTGGGCGACCTCGACCTGGTCCTGGGCACCAGCGCCGGCAGCGTGCTCGGCGCGGCCCTGCGCTGCGGGATGACCGTCGACGAGCTCGTCGCCCACCAGCGCGGCGCCGCCCCCGCCGACATCGACCCCGGCTTCGACGGCACCGACCTGCCCGACATGCGCACCCTGGAGCGGGAGTCCGGGGACGGCCTGCCGCCGGTGCCGCGGCCCTGGATGGGGTCGCCGCGGATGCTCGCCTCGGCCGTCACGCACCCCGGCACGATCGACCCGATGGTGGTCGCGTCCGCCCTGCTCCCGGCGGGGCGCGGCCGGATGAGCTCGCTGATCCGCATGGTGGGGGCGCTGCAGACCCGGCTCGGCGTGACGACCGACGGCTGGGTGCCCGGCGCGCCGCTGTGGATCGCGGCCGTCGACTACGACTCCGGGCAGCGCACGGTCTTCGGCCGGCCCGGCGCCCCGCCGTCCACGGTGGGCGAGGCGGTGCTCGCGTCCTGCTCGATCCCCGGCTGGTTCGCCCCGCAGACGATCGGCGGGCGCCGCTACGTCGACGGCGGGGTGCGCTCGTCCACGTCGCTGGGCCTGCTCGCCGAGGACGGCGCGCCCGCGCTCGACGAGGTCTACGTGCTCGCGCCGATGGCGAGCCACGCCTACGACCGGCCGCGCGACCCGCTCTCGGCCGCCGAGCGCGCCGTCCGGATGGTGCTCACCCGCTGGCTCGACGCCGAGGTGGCCGCGGTGCGCGACCGGGGCGTCGCGGTCACGGTCGTCACGCCGGGCCCGGCCGACCTCGCGGCGATGGGCGGCAACCTCATGAACCCCCGCCGCCGCGACCGGGTGCTCGAGACCTCGCTGGAGACCAGCGCCCTCGCGCTGGCCGCCGGGGCGCTCGCGGGCAGCACGGCCGCCTGAGCCCCGCGGGGGTGCCCCCGCACCCGTGGGTGGGGCCGCGTGGACGCGACGGCCGTCACGTCCGCAGACTACGGGCATGACCGGACGGGTTTCCTTCATCGGCGCGGGGCCGGGCGCGGCCGATCTCATCACGCTGCGCGGCGCGCGCCGGATCGCCGAGGCCGACGTCGTCGTGTGGGCGGCGTCGCTGGTGATGGAGGAGTGCGTCACCGAGCACGCCCGCCCCGGCGCCGAGCTGGTCGACTCCTCGCAGATCGCCCACGACGACGTCCTCGCCCTCTACCGCCGCGCCGCCGCCGAGGGCCTGGCCGTCGCCCGCGTGCACTCCGGTGACCCCTCGCTGTGGGGTGCGGTGCAGGAGCAGTACGACGCCGCGGTGGAGATCGGGCTGGAGGTCGAGATCGTCCCCGGCGTGTCGGCGTTCGGCGCCGCGGCGGCCGCCGCCGGCCGGGAGCTGACGATCCCGGAGGTGGCCCAGTCGGTGATCCTGTGCCGGCTCGAGGGCGGCAAGACCCCGATGCCGGAGCGGGAGAAGGTGCGCGAGTTCGCCCGCCACGGCACCACGATGGCGATCTTCCTGTCCGCGGCGCGCACGGCGACCCTGGTCGACGAGCTGCGGGCGGGCGGCTACCCGGACGACACGCCCGTCGTGGTCGCCTACCGCACGACCTGGCCCGACGAGCAGACGATCCGCTGCCGGCTCGACGAGCTCGTGGCCGTGTGCCGCGAGCGCAAGCTCTGGCGCCAGACGCTGTTCCTCGTCGGCGCGGCGCTGGGCGCGGCGGGCACCCGCAGCCACCTCTACCACGCGGGCCACTTCCACACCTTCCGCAAGCCCGACCCGGAGGCCCGCCGCGCGCTGCGCGCCGCCCGCCGTGGCTGAACCCCCCACCCCGGCCCCCGGCCCCCGCCCCCGCACCGCGCGCGGGTCGGGGTCCCCCGGTGCGCGAGTCTGGGTCCCACCGCGCGCGAGTCGGGGTCCCACGGTGCGCGAGTCGGGGTCTCACCGTGCGCGAGTCGGGGCCCGCCCGTGAGCGTCGTCGTGATCGGCGTCGACGGACGGCCGCTCGACCCGGCGGCGCGGGCGGCGCTGGACGCGGCCGAGGTCGTCGCCGGGGCCCGCCGGTACCTGCACCTCGCGCCGCGCGGGGCGGAGCACGTCGAGCTGGGGGCCGTCGCGCCCGCGCTCGCGCGGCTCGCCGGGCGCCGGGCCGTCGTGCTCGCCGCGGGCGACCCGGGATTCTTCGGGATCGTCCGGCTGCTGCGCGCCCACGGGCTCGAGCCGCGGGTGCACCCGGCGGCGTCGAGCGTCGCGCGGGCGTTCGCCCGGATCGGCCGGCCCTGGGACGACGTCGCGGTCGTCTCCGCGCACGGCCGCGCGCTCGGCCCGGCCGTCAACGTCTGCCGCGCCCGGGCCGCGACGGCCGTGCTCACCGCGCCCGGCGCCGGCCCCGCCGAGATCGGGGCGGCGCTGGCGGGCTGGCCGCGCACGCTCGTCGTCGCCGAGGACCTCGACGGGCCGGACGAGCGGCTCACCACGCTGCCAGCCGCCGAGGCCGCCGGGCGGGAGTGGCGCGACCCCAACGTCGTGCTGTGCCTGCGCGACCCCGCCGCCGTGCCGGAGCAGGGCTGGCTCGCCGGGGGAGCCCCGCCCGCCGGCTGGGCGCTGCCCGACGACGCGTTCGACCACCGGGCCGGGATGGTGACGAAGACCGAGGTCCGCGCGCTGGCGCTGGCCCGGCTCGCCCCGCGGCCCGGGACGCTGGTGTGGGACGTCGGCGCGGGCTCCGGGTCGGTCGGCGTCGAGTGCGCCCGGCTCGGGTCCGCGGTGCTCGCCGTCGAGCGCCGGGCCGACGACGCCGCCCGCGTCGCGGCGAACGCGTCCGCGCACGGCGTCGACGTCCGGGTGGTGGCGGGGGAGGCCCCGGCCGCGCTCGACGGCCTCCCCGCCCCGGACGCCGTGTTCGTCGGCGGGGGCGGCCCGGACGTCGTCGCCGCCGCGGCGGCCGCCGGGCCGGAGCGGATCGTCGTCGCCCTCGCGGCGCTGGACCGGCTCGCCCCGACCCGGGCCGCCCTGCACGGCTACCGCGTCGACGGGGTGCAGCTCGCCGCGTCCCGCCTCGCCGACCTGCCCGGCGGGTCCGTCCGCCTGGCCGCCACCAACCCGATCCTGCTGCTCTGGGGAGTCCGTTGATCGCCCTGTTCGCCGTCACCGACGCCGGCCGCGCCGCCGCCGCCGAGCTCGCGCCCGCCCTGGGTGCCGAGCTCCACCCGCTCGACGACCTGGCCGCGCTGTGGCCCCGGCTCGACGCGGCGGTGTTCTGCCTGGCCACGGGCGCGACGGTGCGGCTGATCGCCCCGCTCCTGGCCGACAAGCGCACCGACCCCGGCGTCGTGTGCGTGGACGAGGCGCGCCGGTTCGCCGTCGCGCTGACCGGTGGGCACGAGGGCGGCGCGAACGCCCTCGCCGGGCGGGTGGCCGCGGTGCTCGGGGCGCAGCCGGTGGTGACGACGGCCTCCGACGCGGCCGGGTCCACCGGGCTCGACGAGCTGGCCGCCGCCCTGGGTGCGCAGGTCGTCGGCGACGCCGCGGCCGCGGGCACCGCCCTGCTCGACGGCGCGGCCGCCGTCGAGAACCCGCTGGGCCTGCCGCTGCCGCCGCTGCCGCCGCCGCGCACCGGGCCGCGGCACGTGATCGTCGTGACCGACCGCACCGGGCCCCCGGCGCAGCCCGGCCCGGGCACGGCCGGGCCCGCGACGACGCGGGTCGTGCCGCCCACCCTCGTCGTCGGCCTGGGGAGCGCGCGGGGGGTGCCCGCGTCGGCCGTGCATGACGTGCTGCGCCGAGTGGAGGACGAGCACGGGTTCGACCTGCGGGCCGTGCGCGGCTACGCCAGCGTCGACGTCAAGGCCGACGAGCAGGGCCTCCTCGACGCCGTCGGCACCCTGCACACCTACCCGGCCGACGTCCTCGCCGCCGTCGCGGTGCCGAACCCGTCGGAGGTCGTCCGGGCCGAGGTCGGCACGCCGAGCGTCGCCGAGGCCGCGGCCCTGCACCACGGCGGCCCCGGCGCCGAGCTGGTCGTCGAGAAGATCAAGGGGGCGAACGTCACGGCCGCCGTCGCCCGGGTGCGGGTGCGCGGGCGGCTCGCCGTGGTCGGCCTCGGGCCGGGCGCGGCCGACCTGCGCGTCCCGCGGGCGGAGGCGGAGCTGCGGCGGGCCTCGGTCGTCGTCGGGCTCGACCAGTACGTCGACCAGGTCGCGCACCTGCTCCGCCCCGGCACGGAGGTGCGCGCCAGCGGGCTGGGCGACGAGGAGCAGCGCGCCGCGGACGCCGTCGCGCTCGCGGCCGAGGGCCGGGCGGTCGCGCTGATCGGGTCCGGCGACGCCGGCATCTACGCGATGGCCAGCCCCGCGCTGGAGAAGGCGGGCGACGACGTGGAGGTCGTCGGCGTCCCCGGCGTGACGGCCGCGCTGGCCGCCGCCGCGCTGCTCGGCGCGCCGCTGGGCCACGACCACGTGCTGATCTCCCTGTCGGACCTGCACACCCCGTGGCCGGTCATCGAGCAGCGGGTGGCCGCCGCGGCCGCCGCCGACCTCGTCACCTGCTTCTACAACCCGCGCAGCCGGGACCGGCACTGGCAGCTCGGCGCCGCGCTGGACGCCTTCCGGGCGCACCGCCCGCCGGCCACCCCGGTCGGCGCCGTCCGCCAGGCCGGCCGGCCCGGGCAGCGGGTCTGGACCGCCCCGCTCGCCGACTTCGACCCGGCCGCCGTCGACATGCTCACGACCGTCGTCGTCGGGTCGAGCACCACCCGCATGGTCGGCGGGCGGATGGTGACCCCGCGCGGGTACCGCTGGGCGTGAGTGACTGACCGACGAGGAGACCGAGGCCCTCCGCGCCCCGGGTTGCTGGAGTCGGCGCTGGCTCGTCCGCAGACGTCGGTGTTCGGCGAGGACGCCTACCCCGGCCTGCACCTCAAGGCAGCCGCGCTCCTGCATTCCCTGGCCGGGAACCACGCCCTCGTCGACGGCGACATGGCGACCTCGTCGTGGCCGTCGCCCCGCCGGGCACCGCGCAGACCTGCGCGCACCGCGCAGGCCGCCGGCGCCCTGCGCGGTGACCCCCGGGTCTGTGAGGCGGGGCGGGAGGCGCCGGTGTGTCGTCCGCGACGTGTCGCCCGCCCGGCGCGCCGCCTATGCTCGACCGGCGGCAGCGCGGGAACCCGGTGCGATCCCGGGGCGGTCCCGCCACTGTGACCCCGACCCGGGGGAGCCAGACCTCGCGCCCGCCACCGACCCACCCACCTGCATCCGGGCGAGGACACCCGGCGAGGAGACCAGTTGAGCGAGCTCGCGAGCTCACCGCAGGCGCGGCCGCTGCGCGCCGTGCACCCGATCGAGACCGAGTCGTACGCGATCCTGCGGACCCGCCTCGACACCTCCGACCTGCCGCCGCTGACCCGCGCGGTCGTCGAGCGCATCGTCCACACCACCGCCGACCCCACGTGGGCGGGCGAGCTGGCCTGCGACGAGGACGCGCTGCGGGCCGGCCGGGCCGCCCTGCTGGCGGGCGCGCCGCTGGTCACCGACGTCCGGATGGTGGCGGCCGGGATCACCGCGGGCGAGCCGGTCGTGGCGCTGGACCTCGCCCGTGACGCCGTCCCGACCCGCTCCGCGGCCGGGATCCGTGCCGCCGCCGAGCGCTATCCCGACGGCGCGGTCTGGGTGATCGGCAACGCGCCCACCGCCCTCGACGAGCTGGTCCGGATCGCCCCGGCGGCGGCGCTGGTCGTCGGCCTCCCGGTCGGTTTCGTCGGGTCCGTCGCGGCGAAGGCGGCGCTGCGCGCGTCCTCGATGCCCGCCCTGTCCAACCGCACCGAGCGGGGCGGCGCCGCCGTCGCCGCCGCCGCGGTCAACGCCCTGCTCTACGCGGAGGCCCTGTGAACACCCCGCTCCTGCTCGTCGGCCACGGCACCGTCGACCCCGCCGGCGTGGCGGAGTTCGTCGCGTTCACCGAACGGGTCCGCCGCCTGCTCGCCGCGCCCGCCCCGGACGGCGACGGCGGTCCCGGCGGGCCTGACGGCATCGACGTCGAGGGCGGCTTCATCGAGCTCTCCCAGCCGACCGTCCACGAGGCCTGGGGCGCGCTCGCCGGGCGCGGCCACACCCGGATGGCCGCCGTCCCGATGGTGCTGGCCGCGGCCGGGCACGCGAAGGGCGACATCCCCGCCGCGCTGCAGCGCGAGGTCGTCCGCGACCCCGCCACCGGCTACGTCCTCGGCCGCCCGCTCGGGCCGCACCCGGTGCTGCAGGAACTGCTGGCCGAGCGGATCGCGGCCGTCGCCCCCGCGGAGGGCACCACGGTGCTCCTCGTCGGGCGCGGCGCCACCGACCCCGACGCGAACGCCGAGGTCTGCAAGGTTGCCCGGCTGCTGTGGGAGGGCCGCGGCTACGACGGCGTGGAGACCGCGTTCGTCTCGCTCGCCGCGCCGGACGTCGCGACCGGCCTGGCCCGCTGCCGGGCGCTCGGTGCGCGCCGGGTCGTCGTCGCCCCGTACTTCCTGTTCGACGGCGTGCTGCCGCGCCGCGTCGTCGCCCAGGCGCGGGCCTTCGCCGCCGACCACGCCGACGTCGACGTCCGCACCGCCGGGTACCTCGGCGACACCGACGCGCTGGCCGGCCTCGTCGTCGAGCGCTACCGCGAGGCCCTGCACGGCGACATCCGGATGAACTGCGACACCTGCGCCTACCGGGTCCTGCTGCCCGGCTTCGAGGACAAGCTGGGCGCCCCGCAGACCCCGCACCACCACCCCGACGACCCGGCCGGCACCGGGCACGGGCACGGCCACGCCCACGGGCACGCGTGATGGAGCACTACCTCGCCGGGCTCGACCTCACCGGCCGCCGGGTCCTCGTCGCGGGCGGCGGCACCGTCGCGCAGCGGCGGATCACCGGGCTGCTCGCGGCGGGGGCGGACGTGCTGGTCGTCGCGCCCGAGGTCACGCCCGCGGTGGAGGGCATGGCGACGGCGGGCGAGCTGGCCTGGGCGCCGCGGCCCTTCGCCGACGCCGACCTCGACGGCGCCTGGTACGCGCTGGCCTGCACCGACTCGCCCGCGGTGAACGCGGAGGTCGCCGCGGGGGCGGAGCGGCGGCGGGTGTTCTGCGTGCGCGCCGACGACGCTCCCGCCGGCAGCGCCGTCACCCCGGCCACCGGGCGGCACGACGGGCTGACGGTCGGTGTCCTCGCCGGCCGGCACCCGCGCCGCTCGGCCGCGGTCCGCACGGCACTGGTCGAGGCGCTGCAGGCCGGGCTCGTCGACGACACCGCCGAGCCGGTGACGCCCGGCGTCGCGCTCGTCGGCGGCGGTCCCGGCGACCCGGAGCTGATCACCGTGCGCGGGCGGCGGCTGCTGGCCAGGGCGGACGTCGTCGTCACCGACCGGCTCGGCCCGCGCGACCTGCTGGACGCGCTCGCGCCGCACGTCGAGGTGATCGACGCCTCCAAGATCCCCTACGGCCGGGCGATGAACCAGGCCCGGATCAACGAACTGCTCGTCGAGCACGCCCGCGCCGGGCGGTTCGTCGTGCGGCTCAAGGGCGGGGACCCCTACGTGTTCGGCCGCGGGTTCGAGGAGGCGCTGGCCTGCGCCGAGGCCGGGGTGCCGGTCACCGTCGTGCCCGGGGTGACCAGCGCGTTCGCCGTCCCCGCCGTCGCCGACGTGCCGGTCAGCCACCGCGGCGTCGCCCACGAGATCGTCGTGGTGAGCGGGCACGTCGCGCCGGACGACCCGCGCTCGCTCGTCGACTGGCCGGCACTGGGCCGGCTGCGCGGGACCGTCGTGCTGCTCATGGCGGTCGAGCGGATCGGGGCGTTCGCGGCGGCCCTGGTCGACGGCGGGCGCCCCGCCGACACCCCCGTCGCCGTCGTGCAGGACGGCACCATGCGCATCCAGCGCTCGGTGCGCGCCACGCTCGCGACCGTGGCCGACGTCGTGCGCGAGCACGGCATCAGCCCGCCCGCCGTGGTCGTGGTGGGGCCGGTCGCCGGCCTCGGCGCCGGGGTGACGACGACCTGATCAGCAGGGACTCGGGTCGGTCACCGTGCTGCCGGACCGGATGAGCAGGCCCGGCGCGGGCCCCGCCAGGTCGTAGGACAGCTCCCAGTCCAGGCAGTCCTGCTGCCCGTCCGGGCTGAACCCCGGGTCCTGCGTGCTCCGGAACCGCAGCACCGCGCGCACGTCGTCCGGGCCCTCGCCGCGCACGTCGACCAGGCGGGCGTCGCTGATGCGCCGCGGCTCCTGCTGCGCGAGCCAGGCGTCCAGCCCGGCGGCCGCGGTCGCCGAGTCCGGGCTGAACAGCGCGAACGCGTCGGCGTAGCGCTCCTCGTTGATCGCGGTCACGTAGGCGTCGAGGAGCGTGCGGGCCTCGCCGGTGCGGGGGTCGGTCAGTCCGGGGGCGACGGCGACGGCCGGGCCGGTCGCGGGGGGCGCCGAGGTGGGGGAGGTCGGGCCGGCGGACGACGAGGGGGTGGGGCCCGCGACCGTCGCCGTCCCGGCGGGGCGGGTGAGCAGCACCGCCGTCGTGACGGCGGCCGCGACCACGAGCACCGCGACCACGGAGGCGACCAGCCCCCCGCGACCGCGGGGCGGGGGGGTGGGCGGGTGCGGGAAGGGCGGCGGGGGGCCGTGGCCCCGTCCGCCGGGCGCCCACCCGCCCCCGTGCCCCGGCCCGCCCCCGTGCGGATGCCCGCTCCCGTACCGCGGCATCCCGCCGGGCGGCGGCCCGCTGCCGACGGCCGCCGCGTA
>JAPLAT010000092.1 GCA_026393175.1 Pseudonocardiales bacterium | reverse complement strand
ACCCAGCCGCCCAGGTTGGTGCTCGACGAGACGTCCGGGCACAGCGTCACGACGTGCTTCGCCGCCTCGGGCGCCGCGCGGGTGAGGTCGAGCAGCGCCCGGCCCAGCGCGGCCTGGGTGGTCGCGGTGCCGGTGGGGGTGCGGCCGATGTCGGCGGGCAGCGGCGGCACCGGGGCGACGGGCACCGGGTCGCGGTGCAGCCGCGCGCCGACCTCGGCGCACAGCCGGGCCGCGGGACCGTCCGGCAGCGGGGCCCACGGGTCGTCCGGGTCGGTGCCGACGGCGGCCGCGAGCTCGGCGAACTGCTCGGGCGTGAGCAGCGCGGAGTGGTTCTGCGGGTGCCCCTCCGACGCCAGGCCGTGGCCCTTGACCGTGTAGGCGAACACGACGGTGGGGCGGGTGTCGTCGATCTCGGCGAACGCGGTGCGCAGGGCGGCGAGGTCGTGGCCGCCGAGGTTGCGGATCGCGGCGTGCAGGGTGGCGTCGTCGAGGGAGGCGACGAGCTCGGCGAGCTTGTCGTCCCGCCCGCCGTCCGCGGTCCGGGGCACCCGCTCGCGGAGCTGGTCCGGCGTGCAGCGCAGCAGCCGCTGGTACTCGGGGTTGGGCATCTCGTCGATGCGCCGGCGCAGGGCGTCCCCGCCGGGGCGGGTGAACAGCTCCTCCAGCAGCCGCCCGTACTTCACGGTGAGCACCTGCCAGCCCGCCGCGTCGAACATGCCCTGCAGGCGGGTGGCGCCGATGTCGGGGACGACCCGGTCGAGGCTCTGCCGGTTGAGGTCGACGATCCAGACGACCTCGCCGAGCTCGGCCACCATCGGGTCGAGGACGGCCTCCCAGCAGGCGCCCTCGTCCAGCTCCGCGTCGCCGACCAGGGAGTACTGGCGGCCCTCCCCCGCCTGGACGTACCGGCGGGCAAGCGCGCCCCAGATCGGGGCCGTGGCGCCGATGCCGACCGAGCCGGTGGAGTAGTCGACGGGGTCGGGGTCCTTCGCCCGGCTCGGGTAGCTCTGCAGGCCGCCGAACTCGCGCAGCGTCGTGAGGTAGCGGGCGTCGAGCTCGCCGAGCAGGTGGTTGATGGCGTGCAGCACCGGCGAGGCGTGCGGCTTGACCGACACCCGGTCGTCACGGCGCAGGTGCTCGAACCACAGCGCGGTCATGATCGTCACCATCGAGGCGCTGGACGCCTGGTGCCCGCCGACCTTGAGCCCGCCGGGGTTCGGGCGGACCCGGTTGGCGTGGTGCACGATCGCCGTGGCGAGCCACAGCACCCGCTTCTCGATGGTGCGGAGCACCTCGTCGTCCATCCGCCCACTGCAGCACCGCAGGGCCGACTGCACAACCCGACGCCCTCCCGTTGAGCAGACTGCCCAGCCTCGTCCGCGCTCCACCCGCCGCGGCCGGGCAGACTGCCCACCCCGTCCCGGAGAGCCGCCCGCCCGTCCGCCGACGACAATGGCGCCGACGCCCGCCCGGGCGGGGAGGGACGCCGCGCATGCCCGCCGGACGAGTCGACGCCACCGACGCCCGCCTGCTCCGCGCGCTGGCCGAGAGCCCCCGGGCCACGGTGCTGGCGCTGGCCGAGCGGCTGGGCCTGTCCCGCAACACCGTGCAGGCCCGGCTGGCCGGGCTCGAGGCGCGCGGGGTGCTGACCTCCTTCGAGCGGCGCATCGACCCCGCCGCGCTGGGCTACCCGCTCACTGCGTTCGTCTCCGTGCAGGTGGTGCAGCGCCGGCTCGCCGACGTCGCCGCCGCCCTGGACCGGGTGCCCGAGGTCGTCGAGGTGCTCGGGCTCTCCGGCGAGGCCGACCTGCTCTGCCAGGTCGTGGCCCGCGACGCCGAGGACCTCTACCGCATCGCCGGCCAGCTGCTCGCCACCGACGGGGTGGAGCGGACGACCACCTCGCTCGTCATGCGCCGGCTGGTGGAGCACCGGCTCGGCCCGCTGCTGGACCGCCTCGCGGACGGCTGAGGCCCCCCACGGGCCTCCCCGCATCGCAGCGGGGTGACACCGCTCCGATCCAGTCGCAGCGGTGTCACCCCGCTGTCGTCCGGGGCGGGGCGAGGGCAGCCCCCGGCCGGTCCCGCCCCCCGGCCGGTCCACCCTCCCCTCAGCCCAGCGGCACCTCCGTCCGGCCCCCGGCGTCGTCCCGCAGCACGGCCGTGGCCCCCTCCCCCACGCCGGTGCAGAACCCCAGGCCGTCGGCCACGGAGCAGCGCGCCCCCGCGACCTCGACCGACCGCGTCCCCTCCGGCACGGCCAGCAGCGCGCCGTCCCACTCGCTGGACGGGGCCACGAGCACCGGGCCGTCGGGGGCGAGGGTGCCCCAGGTGAAGTCGGGGCCGTCCGGGGCGAGGGTGCAGAACCCCGCGTGGAGGTCGGCGATGCGGGCGAGCAGCACCGGCGGGCGCCCGTCCCCCGGCTCGTGGCGCAGCACCGGCTGCCACAGCTCGCGCCGCGACCCCTCCCACGCCGGGCGGGAGGACACGCAGGCCTCCAGGTCGTTCGCGTCGGCCGAGCCGGGCGCGCGCTCGGGCAGCACCCGGTCCCGCACGGCGGCGACCGGGGCGGGGGCGGGCAGCAGCCCGTCGAAGGAGCCCTCGACCGTCACCGGGATCTCCGGCACCTCGACGCCGGGCAGCAGCACCAGCCGCACGGCCGCGTCCGGCTCCCCGCGGGTCTGCACGCCCGGCACCTCTCCGACGTCCACGGTCACGCCCCGCGGGTTGAGCACGGCGAGCACCGACGGCGCCAGCCGGACGACGCTCGCCTCCCCCATCGGTGTCCCCCGCGGCGGGGCGGGCGCGACGGAGTCCGGCGTGGCCAGGCAGGGCCGCGTGCCGTCGACCACGATCACCGTGTCGACGCCCAGCGGCTCGACGGCCGTGACCCGTCCGGCGCCCGGCGCGGCCGCCCCGTCCGCCCGGGTGCAGCGCAGGAGGGCGTCGTCGGGGCTGCCGGGGGCCGGGGTGCCGGGGACCGGGACGGCGGGGGCCGCCGGGACGAGGACGGGCGGCTGCTCGCGCAGGCCGGTGGCCACCGTGACGGACCCGACGAGGGCGGCGACGACGGCCGCCGCGACGGCGAGCGGGGCGAGCAGGCCGCGGCGGGAGCGGCGGGGCGGCTCGTCCAGCCCGGCGAGGACGGTGTCGAGCGCCCGCGCCCGCACGTCGTCGGGCAGCGGGACGGGGCCGGGCAGGTCCGGTCTCACGACGACTCCTCGGGCAGCAGGGCGCGCAGCTTCTGCCGGGCGCGATGGATGCGGGACCGGACCGTCGCCTCGGTGACCCCGAGCACGCGCGCGGCCTCGGCCGGGCTGACCTCGGCGACCAGGCACAGCGCCACGGCGTCGCGCTGCCCGGCGGGCAGCCGGTGGATCGCGTCGAGCACGGCGTGCACCCGGCGGCGCCCCTCCAGCGACGCGACGACGCCGTCGGCGTGGTCCCGGACGTCCGGCGGGGGGCCCAGCCGGCGGGCCACCCGCAGCTGGCGGGAGGAGCGCCGCCACTGGGTGCGCACCTCGTTGCCCGCGACGGCGAGCAGCCACGGCCGGGCCGATCCCGCCTCGAAGACCACCTCGGTGCGGCGCCGCCAGGCCGCGAGGAACGTGGCGGCGAGCACGTCCTCGGCGAGCGTGCGCGAGGCGGTGAGCCGGAAGGCGTGGTTCCACACGGCGTCGGCGTGGCGGTGGTAGAGCGCGGTGAACGCGTCGCGGTCGCCGCGCTGCACGGCCGACCACAGCGCGCCGTCGCCCGCGGGGGGCGCGTGGGCGCCCGACGGGGTCGTCATGTCCGGTGGTGGCCGGCTCCCCCGTCCGTGTTGCATCCGGGCACGTTACGACGGGATGAGGATCGCGTTCCCGCGTTTGACGCAACCCGTAAGCCGAGCGGATGGTGGTCGGCATGCACGACGGAGGGGAGATCCGATGACGGTCCAGGAGACGCCACCGACCGGGGAGGGCGCGCCGGGACGACCGGTGACCGACGCGCCCGCTGCGGTCGCCGACCAGCGCAGGCCGCTCGACCGGGTGGTGTTCGGCGTGGCGGCCGTGCTGGTCGTCGCGTTCCTCGTGTGGGGCGTCGCGTCCACGGACTCGCTGAGCGCCGTCGCCTCCAGCGTGCTGAACGGGATCATGAACGCCGGGGGCTGGGCGTTCGTGCTCGCCGCGAGCGGCTTCGTGGTCTTCGCGCTGTGGATCGCGTTCAGCCGCTTCGGGCGCATCCCGCTGGGCCGCGACGACGAGGCCCCGGAGTTCCGCACGGTGTCCTGGATCGCGATGATGTTCAGCGCGGGCATGGGCATCGGGCTGATGTTCTACGGCGTGTCCGAGCCGCTGTCGCACTTCACCTCGCCGCCCCCGGGCACGGTCGCGGCGGGTGACCCGGCGGCGCTGGACGTCGCGATGGCCACCACCCTGTTCCACTGGACCCTGCACCCGTGGGCGATCTACTCGGTGGTCGGCCTCGCGATCGCGTACTCGACGTTCCGCCGCGGCCGCAGCCAGCTGATCAGCTCCGCGTTCGCGCCGCTGTTGGGCGAGCGGCGCACCGAGGGACCGCTGGGCAAGGCGATCGACATCCTCGCCATCTTCGCGACGCTGTTCGGATCGGCCGCCTCGCTGGGCCTGGGCGCCCTGCAGATCGGCGCGGGCCTGCAGCTCAACGGCATCCCGGTGGCCGGCAAGCTGCTGCTCGTCCTCATCATCGCCGTGCTGACGCTGGCGTTCGTCTGCTCCGCCGTCACCGGCGTGGCCAAGGGCATCCAGTGGCTGTCGAACATCAACATGGTGCTGGCCGCCGTGCTCGCCGTGGTCGTGTTCGTCGGCGGACCGACGATCCTCATCCTCAACCTGCTGCCCACCGCGATCGGCGACTACGCGGGCAACCTGTCCGAGATGGCCGCGCGCACCGCGGCCACCGGCGGCGACGGCACCGCCGAGTGGCTGGCCGGCTGGACGGTCTTCTACTGGGCCTGGTGGATCTCGTGGACGCCGTTCGTCGGCATGTTCATCGCCCGGATCAGCCGCGGCCGCTCGATCCGCCAGTTCATCACCGGCGTCATCCTCATCCCGAGCGCCGTCAGCCTGGTGTGGTTCGCGATCTTCGGCGGCACCGCGATCGACCAGCAGCGCGCCGTCGACCCGACCGGCGCCACCGGCCTGGCCGCGCAGTCCACCGAGGGCCAGCTGTTCGGGCTGCTGAGCACCATGCCGCTGGGCGGGGTGCTGTCGGTCGTCGCGATGGTGCTCATCGCGATCTTCTTCGTGTCCGGCGCGGACGCCGCGTCCGTCGTCATGGGCACGCTGTCGCAGCGCGGCTCCATCGAGCCCTCCCGCTGGGTCGTGATCTTCTGGGGCGTCGTGATGGGCGGCATCGCGATCGTCATGCTGCTCGTCGGCGGCGAGGGCGACGAGGCGGGCGACGCCCTGACCGGCATCCAGAACATCACGATCATCATGGCGGCGCCGTTCGCGATCGTGATGGTGCTGCTGTGCGTCGCGCTGGCCAAGGACCTGCGCCGCGACCCGCTGGTGCGCCGCGACCTGCGCAGCCGCGAGGCCGTCGTGCAGGCGGTGGAGTACGGCAGCAAGAAGTACGGCGAGGACTACTACCTGTCGGTGAAGCCGAAGGACTGACCCCGCCGGGCCCCGGATTGCCGCAAAGCCACTTTCACGCAAGGAGGTTGCCTGAAAGTGGCTTTGCTGCAACGGGGGCCGGGGCTACGGCTCCAGCACCACCTTGCCGGTCACCGCGCGCTCGTCGATCCGGGTCAGGGCCTCCGCGGCCCGCTCCAGGGGGAAGGTCCCGCTGATCAGCGGGTCCAGCGCGCCCGAGCGCAGGTGCGGCTCCAGCTCGGCCCACTGCCCGGCCACGTACCCGGGCCGGCCCAGGGCGTAGCCGCCCCAGCCGACGCCCACGACGTCGATGTTGTTGAGCAGCAGCCGATTGACCTTCACCGTCGGGATGTCGCCCGCCGTGAACCCGATGACCAGCAGCCTGCCCTCGGGGGCGAGGCAGCGCAGGGAGTCGGTGAAGCGGTCCCCGCCGACCGGGTCCACCACGAGGTCGACGGGACCCAGCGCCTTCACCGCGTCGCGGAAGCCGTCGACGAGCACGGTGTCGTGCGCCCCGACGCGCCTGGCGACCTCGGCCTTCTCCGGCGTCGACACGACGGCGACGACGTGCGCGCCCTCGGCCGCGGCCAGCTGCACGCACGCGGTGCCGACGCCACCCGCCGCGCCGTGCACGAGCACGCGCTGCCCCGCGCGGAGGTGGCCGCGGCGCAGCAGCGCGAAGTGCGCGGTGAGGTAGTTCATCGGCAGGCAGGCGCCGGCCGCGAAGGACACGGCGTCGGGCAGCGGGAGCACGTGCTCGGCGTGGGCGACGACGGCCTCGGCGAAGCCGCCGACCATCGGGAACGCGGCGACCCGGTCCCCCGGGCGCAGCGCCGAGCCCTCCGGCGCCTCGCGGACGACGCCGGCCACCTCGGACCCGAGCGTGAACGGCGGGTCCGGCTTGTACTGGTAGAGGCCCTTGCTCTGCAGCACGTCGGGGAAGTTGACGCCCGCCGCCCGCACGTCGACGAGGACCTGGTCGGGGCCGCGCTGCGGCTCGTCGACGTCCCGGACCTCCACCGCCGACGGCCCGTCCAGCCGCACCACCTGCACCGCGCGCACGCGTCCTCCTCGTCCTCGGGGTCGGGGGTCATCCCACCACGGGACGGGCGCGGGGACCGGCTACGCGGGCACCCCGTCGTTGTAGCGGGTGGCCTCGCGGCTGCGGGAGAGGTCGTCGACCAGCGCGGTCAGCCAGCCGTCCATCCGCTGCTGCACGCGCTCGAGCCCGTCGAGCTCGCAGGCCAGCTCGAGCGCGCGGTCGCCGTCGGACTGCAGGGCCCGGCGCAGCTCGCCGCGGACCCGTTCGATGCGCGAGCGGCACCCGTCGGACGCGCGGACGTGCGCGAGCAGGCTGGTGCGCTGCTCGGCGGTGATGCCGTCGGGCACCGAGGCGACGAGCTGTTCGAGTCGGTGCGGATGCACGCGGCCCCCCTCCGGTGGTGATCGAGGACACACGCTAGTTCGCGGCGGCCGATCCCGGAACCCCCGGCGGGGGTGCGCCCGGTGATCATCCGCAGGGCCGGTCCCCCCGGCGTGGTCACCCGGTCCGGAGCCGCGCCGGCGGGCCGGACGGGCCGCCCGCGGGCGCCGCCGGGGGCCGTGGCGCGCTCTTCCGGGAGGTCACGGCGACCCGGCCGGCCGGTCGCACCGACCGCCCGGCGCGGCCCTCCCCCGACGCACACGGTGCCCCGCAGCGATCGGCGGCCCCCCTTCGATCGGGCGTGGCGGCGGGTGCCAGGGTGGACCGCGATGCGCCTCGTCTTCGACCCGGAGGACACCGAGTCCTACGCCGCAGCCCGCGACCGGCTGCGGCTCCTCGTCGTCGCCTGGGCACGGCGGCGGGGCATCGAGGTCGAGCCGACGCTCGTCGCCGCGGCGCTGGACCACAAGCACTCCGTGGACGGCAGGCTGGGCCACTGGACCCGCGCGCACGTCGCCGACGCGCTGGCCGTCTGGTTCCCGCGCACGGTCGCCCTGCACCCCGACGACCGCGACGCCGTGCCCGTCGCCCTGCACGCGGTGATCGGCTTCCTCGCCGACCGGGACTGGCTCGACGGGCGCTCGGCCCCGCCCGCGGACCTGCACGACCAGGTCGCCGACTCCACCCCCGCGCTGCACGACGCCCTGGACGACGAACGCAACCACGACCTGGGCACGTTCTGGGCGGTGCAGATGCTGCGCCACGGCGTGCCCACCGCCGACCCGGCCGCGGTCGCGGGCTTCCTCGACCGCGTGCACCGCGGCGAGCTGGAGATCGACCGCGAGGCGCTGGCCGAGATCACCCGCCGGCACGACGCCGCCCCGCCCGAGCCGCCGCCGCGCCCGCTCCTGCCGGTGGTGCTGCCGGGCGCCGCCGAGCTCCTCGCGGCGGCCGACTCCTCCCCCGCGCTGGCCCGACTGCGCGGCTTCACCCGCTGGGTGCGGGCGGGCCGCGCGCTGACCCGCGAGGGCCGGCTGCTGCTCGGCGACGCGCGCGCCGTCGCCGAGGCCTTGGACCTGGACCACTTCTCCCGGGCGAGGGCCCGCACCTCCGACGAGCTGCCCGAGATCACCCTGCTGCTGCAGTGGGCCCGGCAGGCGCGGTTCGTCCGCGTGGTCAACGGGCGGCTGGTGCAGGTGCGCAGCGCCGCCCCGCTGCTGTCGCGGCCGATCGAGATGTGGCGGCGCGCGTTCGAGGCCGTGGGCCGGATCGCCGAGCACTTCGGCGGCAGCGACGTGTTCGGCGCGCCGTCGCTGTTCGGCATGAGCCTGGGCGAGGCCTACGGCGTGCTGCTGCAGCAGCTCTACGCGGCAGGCGGCGCCGCGGTGCCGGTGGAGAGCTTCCACCGCGCCGTCCGGGAGACGGTCAACCGGCGGATGGGGTGCGTGGTCGACGACCTCGCCGGCGACGTCGAGCACCGGCTGTGGCGCCGAGACGTCACCGCGCTGCTGGACGCCCTGGAGCTGCTCGGCGCCGTCACGCTCTCGGAGAGCCTCGACACCGACGACCACGAGGAGCTGGCCGAGCTGGCCGGCCGCGACGACCCCGACCCGACGTGGGTGGCGCTCACCCCGATCGGGCTGTGGGCGGTGCAGGAGATGCTGGTCGACGCCGGGGTGCACGCGCCGCTGGTCGGCGAGCTGGCCGACGAGGACGTCGAGTACGTGTGCGTGCGGATGGCCGCCGCGCGCCCGGAGGTCGCCGACGCCGAGCTGGCCGCGTGGGTCGCCGCGCGCACGCGGCGGGCCGCGGCCCAGGAGCTGATGCGGTTCCTGGCCCGCGCCGAGGAGCCGCGGCACCGCGAGCTCGCGCTGCGCGCGCTCGCCCGCACGGGCACCCCGGCCGCCGAGCGTCCGCGCCGCGACCGCGTCGCGCACCGGTTCACCCCCGCGGGCGCGTCGCCGCGCGTGGACTGCGACGCGCGGTCCCGCCGGGCCTGACCGGCCCGGCGTCCCCCGATCGGGGGGCCCGCGGGCCCCGGGTGTCACGTTCGCGGCCCCGCGGACGACCGTCCGGACGCACCCCGCGATCCCGGAGGCCCGTCATGCCCGTCCCCCCGCCCCCCTGGCCGGGCGCCCCGCACCAGTGGACGCCGGGCGCGGTCGACCCCGCCCCGGTCGCGGACGAGCCGCTCGACCTGCGGGCGGTGGTGTGGGCGGCGCTGGTGCTGGCGGTGCTCGTGCTGGTCCCGGTGCTGCTGGTCGCGTCCACCGCGCCGCCGTCCGCCGTCGTCGCCGTCGAGGAGTAGCCCGCCGGCGGATGGCGGGACGGTGGATCATGGGGCGGTGGATCATGGGGCGGTGGATCACCGGGCCGTGACGCGCACCGAGCACCCGTTCCCCGTCGGCGGGACGGGGTGCGCGGCCTGGCTGTACCGCCCGGCCGGGCCCGGGCCGGTGCCCTGCGTCGTGCTCGCCCACGGCTTCGGGATGACCCGGCACTGCCGGCTCGCCGCCTGGGCGGAGCGGTTCGCCGCGGCGGGGCTGGCCGCGCTGGTGTTCGACTACCGCGGGTTCGGCGACTCCGGCGGCACGCCCCGGCAGGTGCTCGACATCGCCGCCCAGCGGGCCGACTGGCGCGCCGCCGTCGCGCACGCCCGCGCCACCCCCGGGATCGACGCGGAGCGGGTCGCGCTGTGGGGCACCTCGTTCAGCGGCGGGCACGTGCTGGCCGTGGCCGCGGACGACCCGCGGGTCGCCGCCGTCGTCGCGCAGGTGCCGTTCGTCGACGGCGCGGCGCTGCGGCGGTCCGGCCGGTCCGGCGCCCGCCCCTCGGCCGCGCGGGTGCGGCACACCGCCCGGCTCGTCGCCGACGCGGTGCGCGACGAGCTGCGCGGCCGGACCGGGCGCGCGCCGCTGCTCGTGCCCGTCGCGGGCGAGCTCGGCAGCGGCGCGGTGATCGCCGGGCCGGGCGCGGGCGCCGCGATCGCCCACCTCGTGCCCGACGGCGTGGCGTGGCGCAACGAGGTGGCCGCCCGCGTCGCGCTGCGGGTGCCGTTCGACCGGCCCGGGCGCCACGCCGCGCGGATCCGCTGCCCCCTGCTCGTCGCGGTGGCCGGGCAGGACACCGTCACCCCGCCCGGACCGGCCGCGGCCGTCGCCGCGGCGGCCCCGCGCGGGGAGGTCGTGAGCCACCCGGTGGCGCACTTCGCCGCCTACGTCGGGGCCGGGTTCGAGGCGTTCGCCGCGGACGAGACGGCGTTCCTCGTGCGGCACCTGCTCGGGCCGGGGACCGGCCGGGAGGGGTGCGCCTAGGACCGGGGTCGCACCCGGCGCACCCACAGGCTCGCCACCCACAGCAGGACGACGACCAGCGTCACCGCGGTCATGCCCGGCCGCGCGGCGTCGGTGACGCTCTCGTCGCCGCCCATCCCGGTCGGCAGCGCGGCGAGCACCAGCAGCACGAACGACATGAACAGCACCGCGGGGACCGCGAGGACGGTCAGCGCGACGCGCGCCCCGCCCCGCAGCCGCGACAGCGCGGCGTTCCACAGCGCCAGCATCCCGAACACGGTGATCACCAGCGAGCCGATGACGATCGTGCCGCCGACCTCCACCGTGAGCTGCAGGACCGCCGTCACCAGCGTGCCGAGACCGATCGCGACGAGCGCGGCCGGGCCGGGCGGCGGGCGGCGGTCCGCGGCCGGCATCGGTCCGGGCAGGCCGGGCGCGCCCTCGCGGCGGGTGGCCGCGACGACCTGGCCGGAGCGGATCGTCGACCCGGGCACGGCGACGGCGCCGGCGAACACGCCCGGCCGGTCGTCGGCCAGCTGCCAGCTCGCGCCGCTGGTGAGCCGCAGGACCACCAGCGGCGTGCCGGCCGCGTAGCGCTGCCCGGGGGCGACGAGCCAGCGCACCACCTGCGCCGCGCCGCCGGGCAGCTCCCAGCGCAGCGGCTCGCCGCCGGGCGGCAGCGCCACGGACGCCGGCACGTGGGTGACGGCGGGCAGCGGCGTCGGGGGCAGCGACGTGGGGGGCAGGGAGGGCGCCCGGGAGGGCCGGGTGGGCGAGGGGGAACCGGAGGAGGGGGGCCCGGACGACGGGTGCGGCGGCGCGGTCAGGGCAGCGCGGGCCGCCGCCGCGAGCGCCCCGGCGGTCGGGGGGCGCTGCGCGGGGTCCTTCGCCATGCCGCGCGCGACGACCTCGTCGAACGCCGCCGGGACCCCCGCCCGGGCCGAGGGCCGCGGCGGCGCGACGTCGAGGTGCGCGCGCATCAGCGACGGCAGCGAGTCGCCGGGGAACGGCTTGCCGCCGGTGAGGGCCTCGTGGAGCAGGCACGCGAGCGCGTAGACGTCGGAGCGGACGTCGACGTCGCCGCCGACGAACCGCTCCGGGGCCATGTAGTCGAGCGTGCCCAGCGTGGCGCCGGTGGCGGTGAGCTGGGCGCCGGACCCGGAGATGTCGCGGGCGATGCCGAAGTCGCCGAGGTAGGCGAACCGGGGCGAGCCCGGGCGGGCGCGGGTGAGGAACACGTTGGACGGCTTGACGTCGCGGTGCACCAGCCCGGCGTCGTGCGCGGAGTCCAGGGCGCTCGCCACCTGCTCCACCATCCGGACGGCGGCCTCGGGCGGGAGCGGCCCGTCGCGGCGCAGCACGGCGGCCAGGTCCTCGCCGTCGACGAGGCGCATGTCGAGGAACAGCTGGCCGTCGATCTCGCCGTGGCGGTGGATGGGCACCACGTGCGGGTCCGTGAGCTGCGAGGCCGCCTTCGCCTCGCGGCGGAACCGCTCGCGGAACTCCGGGTCCCGCGACAGCGCCGCGGGCAGCACCTTGAGCGCGACCGTGCGGTCCTGCTCGGTGTCGAAGGCCCGGTGCACCTCGCCCATGCCGCCGCGGCCGAGCAACCCGTCGAGCCGGTACGGCCCGAACATCTGCGCCACCGCGACCTCCCCCTCCACCGCGAGCGGGAGCATAGCCGCCGTCCGGCGCCTTCCCCCGGACCCCGAGGCCGTGGTCGACTCGCCGTGCCGCCCGCGCGCCCCCTGGAGGACACCCGTGCCCGTCCCGCCCCTGCCGCCCGGGTTCGACTTCACCGACCCCGACGTCTACGCGGAGCGGGTGCCGCTCGCCGAGCTCGCCGCGCTGCGCCGCTCGGCCCCCGTGTGGTGGAACGCCCAGCGCCGCGGCAGCGCGGGGTTCGACGACGAGGGCTACTGGGTGGTCACCCGGCACGCCGACGTCCGGGCCGTGTCGCTGGACAGCGCCCTGTTCTCCTCGGCGGAGAAGACCGCGCTCGTCCGGCTCGCGGAGGGCACCGGGCCCGACGAGATCGCGATGCAGCGGCTGATCCTGCTCAACACCGACCCGCCGCAGCACGCCGCCCTGCGCCGGATCGTCGCGCGCGGGTTCACCCCGCGGGCGGTGGCGGCGCTGCGCGACGCGCTCGCCGACCGGGCGGAGCGGATCGCCCGCGCCGCCCGTGACGGCGGCACCGGCGACTTCGTGCGCGACGTGGCGAGCGAGCTGCCGCTGCAGGCCATCGCCGAACTGCTCGGCATCCCGCAGGACGACCGCGGAGCGATCTTCGCCTGGTCCAACCGCATGATCGGCTCGGACGACGCGGCCGGCCCCGACGGCGCGATGCAGGCGGCGGCCGAGCTGCTCGGCTACGCGATGGGGCTCGCCGAGGAGCGGCGGGAGCGGCCGCGGGACGACATCGTCACCGCGCTCGTCCAGGCCGACGTCGACGGGCGCGGGCTGACCCCGGACGAGTTCGGCTTCTTCGTGATCCTGCTGGCCGTCGCCGGCAACGAGACCACCCGCAACGCGATCTCGCACGGCATGGCCGCGTTCCTCGCCGACCCCGAGCAGTGGGCGCTCTACCGGGCCGAGCGCCCGGCGACGACCGCCGACGAGATCGTCCGCTGGGCGACGCCCGTCGTCGCGTTCCAGCGCACCGCCACCGCCGACACCGAACTGGGCGGGCAGGCGGTGCGCCGGGGCGACCGCGTGGCCCTGTTCTACAGCTCGGCCAACCACGACGAGGAGGTGTTCACCGACCCGCACCGCTTCGACATCACCCGCGACCCCAACCCGCACCTGGGCTTCGGCGGGCACGGCGCCCACTACTGCGTGGGTGCGAACCTCGCCCGGCTGGAGATCGAGCTGATGTTCTCCGCGATCGCCGACCACCTGCCCGGGATCGCCGCGGCGGGCGAGCCGACCCGGCTGCGGTCGGGCTGGCTCAACGGGATCACGGCGTTCCCGGTCCGCTACCGCTGAACGTCGTCCTCCACCTCCACCAGGTGCACCGCCGCCTCCTCGGCGGAGGCGCCCGCGCCGTCGACGCCCACGTCCTGGCCGTAGAGCGCCTGGTCCCCGCCCCACACGTCGGCGTCGGGGCCGTAGAGCCGCCCGGCGCGGCGGGTGCCGACCTGGTCGTCGAGCAGCTCGCCGTCGGTGTCCTCGGCGTCGCCGAGCCCGTCGCCCCGCTCGGGGGCGACGTCGGGCAGCTCGCGGGCCAGCCGGGCGGTCAGGCTCTCGTGCCCGGCCACCTCGCCCGCCGTCACGCCCCAGTCGTCCAGGCCGCGGGCGCGCTCCGGCGGGGACCAGCCCTCGTCGAGCGGGTCGGCCGGACCGCCGGTGACCAGCGTGTCCGCCGCGTCCAGCTGCTCGTAGACGTCGTCGTCGATCTCGTCCCGGTCGCCCATCACGCCTCCCTCATCGGTCGCCCAGCGCGGCGTCGACGACGCCCCTGGCCTCGTCCTGGATCCGGGCGAGGTGCTCCTCGCCGCGGAAGCTCTCGGCGTAGATCTTGTACACGTCCTCGGTGCCCGACGGGCGGGCGGCGAACCAGCCGCCCTCGGTGACGACCTTCAGGCCGCCCAGCGCGGCGCCGTTGCCCGGCGCCTCGGTGAGCCGCGCGGTGATCGGCTCGCCGGCCAGCTCCGTCGCGGTGACGTCGGAGCCGGACAGCTTCCCGAGCTTCGCCTTCGCCTCCGGCGTCGTGGCGACGTCGATGCGGGCGTAGGCGGGGGCGCCGAAGCGCTCGGTGAGCCCGCGGTAGCGCGCGCTCGGCGTCTCGCCGGTGACGGCCAGGATCTCCGAGGCCAGCAGCGCGAGGATGATCCCGTCCTTGTCGGTGGTCCACACCCCGCCGCCACGGCGCAGGAACGACGCCCCCGCGCTCTCCTCGCCGCCGAAGCCGAGCGAGCCGTCCATCAGCCCGGGCACGAACCACTTGAAGCCGACGGGCGTCTCCACCAGCGTCCGGCCCAGGTCGCGGGCCACGTGGTCGATCATCGATGAGCTGACGGCGGTCTTGCCGACGCCGGTCGCGGCGGGCCAGCCGGGCCGGTGGGCGAACAGGTGCGCGATCGCGACGGCCAGGAAGTGGTTGGGGTTCATCAGGCCGTCGGCGGTGACGATGCCGTGCCGGTCGGCGTCGGCGTCGTTGCCGGTGGAGATCTGGTACTCGTCGCGGCGGGCCACGAGCGACGCCATCGCGTAGGGCGACGAGCAGTCCATCCGGATCTTGCCGTCCCAGTCCAGGGTCATGAACCCGAAGGCCGGGTCGACGGCCGGGTTCACGACCGTGAGGTCGAGCCGGTGACGCTCCGCGATCGCCTCCCAGTAGGCGACGGACGCGCCGCCCAGCGGGTCGGCCCCGATCCGGACCCCGGCCTCCCGGACCGCGCCCAGGTCGACGACGTCGGGCAGGTCGGCGACGTACTCGCCGAGGAAGTCGTAACGGCCGATCGCGCCCCGGTCGAGGGGACGGCGCGCCACGCCGTCGAGCTTGGCCGCGAGCAGCGCGTTGGCGCGGTCGGCGATCCAGCGCGTGGCGTCGGAGTCGGCCGGGCCGCCGTGCGGGGGGTTGTACTTGAAGCCGCCGTCGGCGGGCGGGTTGTGCGACGGGGTGATGACGACGCCGTCCGCCCGGGCCCCGGACCCGCGGTTGTGCTGCAGGATCGCGTGCGACACGGCCGGGGTCGGCGTGAAGCCGTCGGCCGCGTCGGCCAGCACGTGCACCCCGTTGGCGGCGAACACCTCGATCGCGGTGACCCACGCCGGCTCGGACAGCGCGTGGCTGTCCCGGCCGACGAACAGCGGCCCCGACGTGCCCTGCGCGGCCCGGTACTCGACGATCGCCTGGCTCGTCGCGGCGATGTGGTCGTCGTTGAACGTGGTGGCCAGCGACGAGCCGCGGTGCCCCGAGGTGCCGAACGCGACAGCCTGGGCCGGGTCGTCGGGGTCGGGGTGGCGGTCGTGGTAGGCGGCGAGCAGGGCGTCGACGTCGACCAGGTCCTCGGCCTGGGCCGGGGTTCCGGCGCGGGGGTGGGTCACGGCAGCTCCTCGGGGGCGGGCGTCGGTCGTCGGTGCCCACCCTGCCGTGTCCGGGCCGTCCACGCCGCACCGCCCGCCGCACGACCGTCCCGGCGGGGTGCGGGTCGTCGGCGGCGCCGACCGGCCCGGTACCCGCCGCGCCCGCGCCGCCCGGACGACCCGGCCCGCCCCGTTCCCCCGTCCGGCCGTGCCGCGACCACGCGTGCGTCATCGGCCGGCCGGGCCCGACCCGCCGGTCGCCCCGCGACGGCCGGTGCCGCGGCGCACGGCCCCAGGGGACGCGACCGCCGGCCGTCCCCGTTTCCTTGATCACCGTTCGGGCGCGAATCCGGCCATCTCCGGCCGATAACGCGCCGAGACGGCGGTCATGACCGGGTCGCGCAGGCCGGGACCGCGGTCGCGTGCAACCCCGGCCGGCCCGTCGCCGGGCCGCCCGCGCACGACCAGGGCGGTCACCGGCCGGCAAGCGCCGGCCGCCGACGCGCGCCCGTCAGGCCGAGAGCACGCCCCGCTGCTGGGGGATGCGCGCGTGCAGGGAGGTGTCGGTGGCGAGGTGGAAGTGCCCGCTGCGCGACCGGCCGCAGCGGTAGGACCGCAGCGCCCGGGCACCGAGGTCCTCGAGCTCGCGGGCGGCGGCCTCGGCGGCCTCGCGGGTGGGGTAGATGACCTTGCCGTCGGTGCCGCGGCCCTGGCGCAGCGACACGACGCCCTCGAGCTCGTCGCGGCTGGGGGTGCAGAACACGGGGCGGCCGTTCTTCGTCAGCCGCGCGTGCCGGTGCAGCACCTCGCTGCGGGCGGCGTCGCGGATGAGCGAGGGGTCGACCGACGGGGGCAGCGCCGGGCTCCGGTCGACGCGGCGCTGGGCGGGGAGGTCGAACGGGGTGGGCGCGGAGCGCTGGGCCGGGACGACCAGCCGGGGCGGACGGCCTGCGTCGGTGTCGGTCTCGCGGTCCATCCCGGCCTCCTCGATGTCGGTGTCATCCACCAGATCGCGTGCGGCACAGCCTGCCGTTAGCGGGGCCGCCGCGGCATCCCCCCATCGTGTCGACCTCTGGCCGATGTGACGGTGGGTGACGGGGCCCGCCGGGTCGGAGAGTGTCGGGCCGCCCGCCTACGGTGGGCCCGACACCGCAGGAGGGGGTGGGACGGGTGCTGCACGTGCACCGCGCCGAGCGCGCCGACACGCTCGCCCACGCCCTGGCCGAGGTCCTGCGCACGCCGCTGCCCGACCCGTTCGCCACCGAGGTCGTCGCCGTCCCGGCCAAGGGGGTGGAGCGGTGGCTGGCCCAGCGGCTGTCGCACCGCCTCGGCGCGGACGGCGGCCAGGACGGGGTGTGCGCTGGGGTCGCCTTCCCCTCGCCCGGGGCGGTGGTCGCGGCCGCGGTGGCGGCGGCCACCGGCGTGCAGCCCGCCGAGGACCCGTGGCGCCCCGAGCGGCTCGTCTGGCCGCTGCTGGAGGAGATCGACGCGTGCGCGGGCGAGCCGTGGTGCCCCGCGCTGGGTCGGCACCTGCAGGGCGAGCGCGGCCGGGCCCGACGCCACGCCACCGCGCGCACGCTGGCCGGCCTGTTCGCCTCCTACGCCGCGCACCGGCCCGCCATGCTGCGCGCCTGGGCCGCGGGGCGGGACGGGGAGCTGGGCGACCTCGCCTGGCAGGCCGAGCTGTGGCGGCGGCTGCGCGCCCGGGTCGGGGTGCCCGGCCCGGCGGAGCGGCTGGCCGGGGTGGAGGCGGTGCTGCGCGCCGAGCCGGAGCGGGTCGCGCTGCCGGGGCGGCTGTCGCTGTTCGGGCCCACGCGGCTCACCACCGAGCAGCTCGCCGTGCTGGCCGCGCTCGCCGCGCACCGCGAGGTCCACCTCTGGCTGCCGCACCCCTCCCCCGCGCTGTGGGAGCGGGTGCAGGCCGTCGCGCCGGGCGGGGTGCCGCGCCGGGCGGCGGACCCCAGCGCCGCGGTCGTGGCGCACCCGCTGCTGTCGTCGCTGGGCCGGGACGTGCGCGAGCTCCAGCTCGGCCTGGCCGGCACCGGGGAGCGGGTCGACCACCACCACCGGGCCCCGGACCCGCCGCCCACCCTGCTGGGCAGGCTGCAGCGCGAGCTGCGCGACGACGCCCCGCCCGCCGCGCCGGTCCCGCCCGCGCCGGGCGACCGCAGCGTGCAGGTGCACGCCTGCCACGGCGCGCACCGGCAGGTGGAGGTGCTGCGCGAGGTGGTGCTCGGGCTGCTCGCCGCCGACCCGACGCTGGAGCCGCGCGACGTGCTCGTCATGTGCCCCGACGTCGAGACGTTCGCCCCGCTGGTGTCCGGGGCGTTCGGCTCCGGCGCCCACGAGGGGCACCCGGGCCAGCACCTGCGGGTGCGACTGGCGGACCGGGCGCTGCGGCAGGTCAACCCGCTGCTCGACACCGTCGCCCGGCTCCTGGAGCTGGCCGACGCCCGGCTCACCGCGTCCCAGCTGCTCGACCTGCTCTCCACGCCGCCGGTGCGCGAGCGCTTCCGGCTGGACGCCGACGACGTCGTGCGGGTGCGGGAGCTCGTCGTCGCCGCGGGGGTCCGGTGGGGGCTGGACGCGGCGCACCGGGCGCCGTTCCGGCTCGACGGGTTCGGGCAGAACACCTGGGCGGCCGGGCTGGACCGGCTGCTGCTCGGCGTCGCGATGGGCGAACAGGAGTGGCTGGGCACGGCGCTCCCGCTCGAGGTCGAGTCGGGCGACGCCGTGCGGGTGGGGCGGCTGGCCGAGTTCGTGCACCGGGTCTCCGGCGTGCTGGGCCGGCTGCGGGGCGAGCAGCCGCTCGCGGCCTGGGTCGCCGCGCTGGTGGAGGGCCTCGACGGGCTCACCGCCACCGCCCCGGCGGACGAGTGGCAGGCCGCCCAGGCCCGGGCCGAGCTGGCCGACACCCTGGCCGCGGCCGGCGCGCGGGCCGACACGCTGCCCCTGGGCCTGTCCGACGTGCGCGACCTGCTGGCCGAGCGGCTGCGCGGGCGGCCCAGCCGGGCCGGGTTCCGTACCGGCACGCTCACCGTCGCCACGCTGGTGCCGATGCGGTCGGTGCCGCACCGGGTGGTGTGCCTGCTCGGCCTGGACGACGGCGTGTTCCCCCGGGCCGGGATCCCCGACGGCGACGACGTGCTCGCCCGCGACCCGCTGGCCGGCGAGCGCGACCCGCGCAGCGAGGACCGCCAGCTCCTGCTCGACGCCGTCTGCGCCGCCACCGAGCACCTCGTCGTCGTGCACTCCGGCGCCGACGAGCGCACCGGGGCCCGCCGCCCGCCCGCCGTCCCGCTCGGGGAGCTGCTCGACGCGGTCGTCGCGAGCGCCGGGGCCGAGGCGCTGGGCCGGGTCGTCGTCGCCCACCCGCTGCAGCCCTTCGACGCCCGCAACTTCACCCCCGCCCGGCTCGGCGCGCCCGGGCCGTTCAGCTTCGACCGCGCCGAGCTGGCCGGAGCGCTGGCCGCGGCCGGTCCGGGGTCCCCGCCCGCGCCCTTCCTGGCCGCGCCGCTCGCGCCGACCGGGGCCCCGGTCGTCGAGCTGGAGGAGCTGGTCGCGTTCGCGGAGCACCCGGTGAAGGCGTTCCTCACCCAGCGGGTCGGGCTGTCGCTGTTCGAGCGCGACGACGACCCCACCGACGCGCTGCCGGTGCAGCTCGACGGCCTGGCGCAGTACCGCGTCGGGCAGCGGCTGCTGGCCGACCGGCTCGCCGGCCGCGAGCTGGAGCGCTGCGTGCAGGCCGAGTGGCGGCGCGGGGAGCTGCCACCGGGGCGGCTCGGCGAGGCCGTGCTCGACGCCGTCGTCGCCGGGGTGGAGCCGCTCGTCGCGCTGGCCGCACGGCTGCGCAGCACCGCGCCGGGCACCCACGACGTCGACGTCGAGCTGCCCGACGGCACCCGGGTCGTCGGCACCGTCGACGACGTGTTCGGGGCCCCGGGCCGGGGCGCCACGCTGCTGCGCACCGACTACGCCCGGCTCAAGCCCAAGCAGCGGGTCCGCGCGTGGGTGCGGCTGCTCGCGCTCGCGGCGGGCGCCGCGGACGGCGCCGGGCCGTGGCGGGCGGTCACCCTCGGCCGGGCGGCC
>JAPLAT010000012.1 GCA_026393175.1 Pseudonocardiales bacterium | reverse complement strand
GCCGTGCCGGACCCCTGGGCCGACGAGGTGGACGGCCGCTGGCACGTCCCCGCCGGGCTGGGCACCGCGGACGTGCTCGCCGCGCTGCGGGCGCAGGGCGAGCGCACCCGCGAGATCGTCGGTGGCCACGACCTCGACGAGCGGGGGCGTCCCGGCCCGCGGTGGCCCGACACCGCACCCGCGACGCTGGAACGCGTGCTGCTGCACCTGGTGCAGGAGTACGCCCGCCACCTCGGGCACCTCGACGTCGTCGTCGAGCTGGTGACGGGCCGGACCGGGGAGTAGCCGCCGCGGTGGACGCCGTCCGGCCGGGAGATCACGACCGCTCTCGCGGCCGGCGAGCGGGCACCGTCAGGTGGCGGCGGCGCGGTGCAGCTCGAACCAGACCCGCTTGCCGCTGGCGTGCGCCTCGCTGCCCCACCGGTCGGCGATGGCGGCCACCAGCTTCAGACCGTGCCCGCCGGCGGACCGGCCGGACGACCGCTCCAGGGTGGGGGTCGTGGTCGAGGTGTCCACCACGGCGACGCGCAGGCCGGGCGCGGAGAGATGGATCTCCAGCACCATGTTGTCCCGCGACGGCACGTGCCGCATGACGTTGGTGACCAGCTCGCTCAGCAGCAGGTTGGCGTCGTCGCGGTAGTGCTCGGCGGCCCAGCCGGCGAGCAGCTCGGAGAGCACCCGACGAGCCGCGGGGACGCTGCGGTGCTCCGGTGGGAGGTCGATCGTCGCGGTGAGAGCCGCGGGCCCGGACGGCGTCATGGCGTCGTGCCGTCGGACGGCACGCCGCCGGTGTCGAGCTTCTCGGTCAGCCCGAGCGCCCGGAACACCCGCAGCGCCGGACCGTGGCCGAGCCGGACCTGCAGCGTGCGTCCGGCGTCCCGCGCCCGCCGGTCGGCGAGCAGCACCAGCCGCACCCCGGAGGAGTCGACGAAGGTCAGGGCGGAGAGATCGACGACCAGCACCGGTGGCGCGTCGGCCTCGGCCGCCTCGATCAGCGCCGTCGCCTCGTCGAGGGTGGAGATGTCGAGCTCACCGCGCAGGACGACGACGCGCGTCCGCTCGTCCTCGCCGTTCACCGGCGGGCCCCGACCCGGACGACCAGCAGCGCGACGTCGTCGCGGGCCGGACCGTCCTGGAACGCCGTGACGTCGGTGACGACGGCGTCGGCCACCTCGTCGGCCCCGCGGCCGCCCTGCCCCGCGAGGACGGCGTGCAGCCGTTCCGACCCGTACCACCCCTGCATGCCACGCGCCTCCGTCACTCCGTCGGTGTAGAGCACGAGCAGATCCCCGGGGCGCAGGTGGACCACGGCCTCGGCCGGTGCGATGTCGGGGTAGATCCCGAGCAGCGTACCGGCGTCGCCGACGGCCTCGACCCGGCCCGCGCGCACGGTCAGGGCCGGGACGTGGCCGGCGCAGGCCAGCCGGACCACCACCCCGTCCGGGCCCACGTTCAGGTGGGCGTGCACGGCGGTGGCGAACCGCCCCGGATCGGCCGCGGTGTCCCGCACCATCGCGTCGTTGAGCCGATGCAGGACGTCCGCGGCGGACAGCCCGTGACCCACCTCGGCGCGCACGGTGTGCCGGATCATGGCGGTCAGCGCCGCCGCCTCCGCACCCTTGCCGCAGACGTCGGCCACGGTCACCGCCCACCGCCCGGCGACGGGTGCGGCCACGACGTCGTAGAGGTCGCCGCCCACGTAGACCTCACGGCGGTCGGCGCTCTGGGCGAGGTAGCGCGCCGCGACGTCGAGCCCCGGCGTGTCCGGCAGGGCCGCGGGCAGCAGGGCGGACTGCAGGGTCGACGCGGTGCGCTGCTGGCGTTCGTAGAGGCGCGCGTTGTCGAGGGCGACCGCGGCCGTCGAGGCGAGCTGCTGGGCGTAGGCGAGGTCGTCCTCGGTGAACAGCTCGCCGGACTCCGCCTGCACCAGGGTCAGGGCACCGAGGTTCGTGCCGCGCACCAGCAACGGCACGACGACCGCCGACCGCATGCCCAGCGAGCGGATCAGGGCCAGGTGCTCCTCGTCCTTGGCTGCCGCGACCAGGAGCTCGTCCGGGACGAGCGGGTAGTGGATCGGCACCCCGGTGCGGCTCACGGTGATCGCTCCGCCCGGCGCGTCCGGGTCGGGCGGGTAGCGCTCCTCGAGCCGGGCCACGAAGGCGAGCTTGGCGGGATCGGAGTGGGCCACGGCGACCCGGTCGACCCGACCCGCCCCGACCAGGTGCACGGCACACCAGTCCGCCACGCCGGACACGGCGAGGTCGGCGAGCCGCTGCAGGCGCTCCTCCACCGAGTGCGGCGCCTCCATCAGACGGGCGGCCTGCGCCAGGAAGGTCATCCGGGACAGCTGCCGCTCGGCCTCGGCCCGCGCGGCGCGCTCGGCGACGAGCAGCCGTGCCCGGTCGAGGGCCTGCGCGCAGAGCGCCGCCACCGCCAGCAGGTGCCCGCGCTCGTGCGGGGTGAACGTGCGCGGCCGGGAGAAGCTGAACACGATGCCCCCGAGGTCGCGGTCCTCGACACGCAGCGGCAGGCAGGCCGAGGCGTGGAAGCCCTGGCTGGTGCCGACCGGGGCCATCTCCGGGTAGCGCACGTGCCACTGCTCGGCGTTCTCCAGCCATACGGCCTCACCGTCGAGGACCGCGTCCGACAGCGGGCGGCCGCGCACGAGGGTGAGCCGTCGGTAGCGCTCCGCGGTCCCGGCCGGCCACCCGGCGGCGTGCAGCACCTCCAGCACACCCGGCGCGACGGTGGCGTAGACGCCGGCGCCGTCCGCCTGCAGCAGCTCCACCGCCGCCGTGACCGCGATGGCGCCGATCGCCGAGGGGGTCGCGGCGCCGGACAGCTGCTCGGCGAGGTGCTGGAGGGCGACGTTCCATGCCCGGGCCTGCTCGGCGTCGACGGTCGGGACGCCGTCGACGGCGGGTTCGGCGTGCAGCACGACACCGACGACGGCACCGTCGGCGCGCACCGGGACGCAGGTGACGACGACCCGGTCGCCGAGGACTCGCGACCGCGCGGGCTCTCCCGTGCCGTGGACACGGTCGAGCGCGGGCAGCAGAGCGGGATCCAGCCCGGCCGACTCCCGCAGGGGCCTGCCGAGGACCGGCGTCACGCCCAGCATCCGGCGCGCCGCCGGCGTGATCAGGTCCAGGACGTGCTCGACCCCCGATGTCATCGCCAGCGGGAACGGCAGGGCACGCAGGACGTCCGCCACCTCGGTCGGCATCGCCGGACCCTACCGCCGACGCCCGTCGACCGGCCGGGTCCACCACTGCGGAGCGGCGTCCGCGACCGGGCGCTCGGCCAGCGGTTCGGTGTCGGCGGCCAGGTGCAGCGTGACGGTGGTGCCGTGCGAGGTCGCGTCCAGCTCGACGTGCTCGGCCAGCGTGTGCACGATGGCGAGCCCGCGACCGCGGTAGCCCGGGTCCTCGGGCGGCGGACGCCAGCTGCCGAAGTCCTGCACCCGGACCCGCACCCCGCCCGCCGCGACCAGCGTGACGCGGCAGACGATCTCGCCGGGGGCGTCACGATAGGCGTGCTCGACACAGTTGGTGACGATCTCGCTGACGACGAGGACGAGGTCGCCGGTGGCGTCCTCGGACAGCCCGGCGTCGGCGCTCCACCGCAGCAGCCGCTGTCGCAGGACCCTGACCTGCCCGCCCTCGGCAGGAGAGCGCAGGTCGAGGGGGGCGGGGAGGACGCGGGCCAGCACCAGCGCGACGTCGTCGCTGGTCTCGTCGCCGTCCAGCGTCCGTGCCAGCAGCGCGTGCGCGAGTGGCTCCGGTGCCAGCGCGTGCAGGTCGGCGGCCGCCGAGCGGAGACGACCGAGACCGTCGTCGACGACCTCGCCGCGGCGCTCCACCAGCCCGTCGGTGTAGAGGGCGATCGTCGTGCCCGGACCGACGACCTCCCGGCCCTCGACGTACGGCGGGCGCCCGGACAGCCCGAGCAGGGTGCCTTCGCCGCCGTGGGCGTACCGGGCCCCTTCCGGGCCGGTGAGGAGCGGGGGGAGGTGTCCGGCCGCCGACCAGCACAGCTCGCCGGTGGCGGTGTCCAGGACCAGGCACAGCGCGGTGCTGCCCCGGGCGCCGGCGATGCGGCGGGTGGCCCGGTCGAGCCCCTCCAGCGCCGCCGCGGGGCCGAGACCGTCGTGCAGGTAGGTGGCGAGGACGCTGCGCAGCTGTCCCATGAGCGCCGCCGCGGCCGGACCCTGGCCCACGACGTCACCCACGGCCATCGCGACGCGGGTCGCGTCCAGGACGACGACGTCGTACCAGTCCCCGCCCGACTGGAACTCGCGCATCGCCGGCAGGTACCGCGCTGCCAGCCCGATGCGGTCGAGCCCGGGCAGCGTCGGGGGCAGCAGGACGCGCTGCAGGGTCTGGGCGAGGCGCCAGCGCTGGTCGGCCAGCGCCGCACGCTCGAAGGCCTGTGCCGCCTGGCCGGCCAGCGCGAGAGCGAAGTCGCGTTCGTCGGCCGGGAACTCCCGGCTCGACCCGAACTCGGCGACGAGCAGTCCGACGACGAGGTCGCCGGTGCGCAGCGGGAGGGCCGCCAGCGCACGGTCGGTCCCGCTGCCGGCGTCCGGCGCATCGGGGAACCGGGCGAGCAGCGCGTCGCCGTCGGGCAGCCAGACGGGTTCGGCCGTCCGCACGGCGTGTGCCTGCGGGCTGTCGAGATCGAGCCGCACCGCGACGTCGGGCAGTCCGGGCCCGGCCCGGCGGACCAGCCGCAGCGGGGCCGCGGGCTCTCCGGCGTAGACGCCGACGGTGCGGGCGGCGAGCGCGGCACGCACGCCGTCCACCAGCGCCGCGGCCGCCTCGACCAGCGTGCCCGCCGCGGCGAGCTGTGCCGTGACGGACTGCAGCTGTGCCTCCCGCACCGCCACCCGGTCCGCGTCGACCGCACCGGCGATCCGACGCCCGAGCTCCTCGGCCAGTGCGAGGTCGTCGCGGTCGCGCGCGCCGCCACCGGTGCCCACCAGGTCGACGGCGCCCAGCAGGCGTCCCGCCACGACGAGGGGGACGACGAGCGTGTCGCCGTCCATCGTGAACGGGCGGCCCGCCCGGTAGCGGCGGGCGAGGTCGGCCGGCAACGTCCGGGGCGGGTCGGCCAGGCGGGCGCGGGCCAGGTCGGACCGGTGGGCGTGGGCGGTCGCCACCGGGGCGAGGCGCCCGTCGGGGCCCCGCAGCGACACCACGGCCAGGTCGCCGAGCAGCCAGCGGTCGCTGGCGACCCCGCCCGGCACCCGCCGGACGTGGAGCTCGAGGACCTTGTCCTCCTCGGCGGTGTTGGCCAGCGAGTACTGCCGCCGCTCGCCGCTCCCGGGGACGACGAGCTCGACGTACTGACCGGCGTCGAAGGCCAGCGGCTCGTCGAGCCCGAGCAGGATCCGCCGGGTGTCCCGGGCGACGTCGTCCAGGGCGACCACCGTCGCCGCCAGGTCGCGCAGCGGGTGGGTGGCCCGGTCCGTGCCGCCGGCACCGGGCAACGCGACCCGGGCGTCGCCGCGCGGGCGGGCCTGGCAGGCCAGCACCAGGCCGGCCGCGCGCTCCTCCTCGGTCAGCGTGTCGAGCGGCGAGGCGCGGTGGTCGACCTCGCCGTCGAGCACCTGCAGCTTGCACGTGCCGCACGTGCCCTGGTTGCACGAGCTCGGCATCCACACGCCCGCACGCAGGAAGGCCTCCAGCAGCGACTGGTCGCCGTCGCACGCGACGCTGCGGTCGCCGACCGTGATGGTGGCGCTCATGGCCTCAGACCTCCCAGGTGCACGGCAGGCTGGTCGGCCCGCGGAAGCCCCAGCCCCAGAACTCCACGTCGGTCCCGGTGGCCCGCTCGAGGTTGGGGATCGTCTCGAGCAGCTCCTCGAGCGCGATCCGCATGACCTGGTTGGCGTAGTAGATCCCCGCGCACGCGTGGCTGCCCGCGCCGAAGGCGAGGTGCGGCAGCGGCGGGCGGTGCAGGTCGTACTCGGTCGGGGCGTCCCAGTGACCGGTGTCGTGGTTGGCCGAGCCGTAGGACTGGATGACGGGCATCCCGGCGGGCAGGTCGACGCCGGCGACGGTGACGTCGCGGGTGCTGATCCGGGCGGTCGCCGACCAGATCGGCGAGGTCCAGCGCATGCCCTCCGCGATCGCGCGGGGGATCAGGGTCGGATCGTCAATGACCTCCTCGAGCTGCTCGGGCCGGCTGAACAGCCCGACCAGCGTGGACGCCGTCCCGTGGCCCGGCTCCTGCATCGCGCCGAGGAGGTAGACGTAGATCGTCGGGTAGACGTACTCGCGCTCGCGGGTGCGCCCGGGCGGCATGCCGTCGTGCAGCCAGTGCGAGATGGCGGTGTCGGCCGGCTCGGCGATCCAGCGGTCGATGAGCGGGTCGACGGTCGCGCGGATCTCGGCCTTCGCCTCGTCGCCCGGCCGGAAGCCCTCAGGGTTGGTGAACTCGCCGTCGGCGTCGACCGCGGCATTGGTGAACGAGGCGCTGAGCTGGTGGAACCAACGGCGCAGCGTGTCGGAGGGGACGTCGGCGAGGCCCAGCAGGTCGCCCAGCGAGCGGACGCTGACCGGCTCGCAGTACTCCGCGACCAGCTCCGCGTGCCCGCGGCCCTCGAAGCGGTCGAGGTACTGACGGGCGATCGGCCGGACCAGGTCGTCGACCCACCGGTCGACCTCGACCGGCTGCAGCTGGGGCTCGACCATGCCGCGCAGGTCGGCGTGGATGTCGCCGTTGACGCCGATGATCGCGGGGTGGCCGAAGGTACGACCGCCGGCCGGCGTGATGATCGCCTCGAAGTCGGGGCTGGTCGCGATCTCCCGGCACACCTCGGCGGTCGAGGCGACGTACGAGCCGAGCACCGGCACCCAGGCCAGCGGCGACTCGCGGCGCAGTCGCTCGTAGACCGGGTACGGGTTGCGCTCGAGCTGGGGCATCGTCACGGAGTCGAGCCAGGACAGGTCGGGGCCGGTGGTGGGTTGC
>JAPLAT010000441.1 GCA_026393175.1 Pseudonocardiales bacterium | reverse complement strand
TCCGGGTGGTCGCCCACCAGGAGGTCACGTCGGAGCAGGTGCGCCGCAGGCGCGGCCTGCCGCCCGCCGGGGCCGCCCCGGCCCCCGACGACGACCCGCTCGTCGACGGGGCGTCGCCGGTGGCCGGACCCTGGTGACCGGGCCCCGACGGTCGCCCTTGAGGATCCGCGGATCGGCCCCGGTCAGGGCCGCGCCTCGAACACCAGGTTGAACGGCGTCTCCGCGGCGCGGCGGAACCGGGTGAACCCGGCGGCCGTGACGACCTCGCGGATCGCCGCCTCGCCCGCCTGCGCGCCGAGCGCCCGGTCGCCGTCCTGGGACAGCGCGTTCGGCACGCACAGGTAGGTGGAGAAGCCGTAGAAGGCGCGGCCCACCGGGTTGAGGTTGTCGGCGACGGAGTCCCCGGCGTGCGGTTCGACGATGAGCCACGTGCCGTCCTCGGCGACCGCCCGGCGGACGTTGCGGGCCGCCCCGACCGGGTCGCCCATGTCGTGCAGGGCGTCGAACGTGGCGACGAGGTCGTAGCCGGTCCCGGGGAAGTCCTGGGCGGTGGCGACCTCGAATGTCGCGCGGCCGGCCACGCCGGCGTCCGCGGCCCGCTTGCGGGCCAGCTCGATCGACGCGCCGTGGTAGTCCGAGCCGCTGAACCGGGAGTGCGGGAAGGCCTGTGCCAGCAGCACCGTCGACGCGCCCAGCCCGCAGCCGACGTCGGCGACCCGCGCGCCCGCGGCGAGCTTCGCCTCGACCCCGTCCAGGGCGGGGATCCAGTTCGGCACGAGGTTCGCGAGGTAGCCGGGGCGGAAGAACATCTCGCAGCCCAGCGGCACGTCGTCGTGGTGCTCGTGCCAGCCCATCCCGGCGCCGGTGCGGAAGGCGTCGGTGATCTGCGACTCGGCCCGCAGCATCCCGAGCGCCAGCACGAACGCGCCGGGGACGTAGAGCGGCCCCTCCGGGTCGGTGAGCGCGAAGGCCTGCACCTCGCTCATCGCGAACCGGCCGGTCGCCGCGTCGTGGCCGACGTACCCGCCCGCCGCCTGCGTGCACAGCCACTCCGCGACGTAGCGCGGCGCGGTCCCGGTGCGGGCGGCCAGCTCGTCCGGGGTGGCCGGACCCTCGGCGAGTGCCCGGTACAGCCCCAGCCGGTGGCCGACGACGACGCCGCCCGCCGCCACCGTCGCGCCCAGGTCCCCCACGAACCGGCCGAGGAACGTGTCGAGCTCGTCCTGGTCGAGTGCCATCTCTCCTCCAGAGTTCTCCGTCGAGTGCGGTACCGGCACCGTCGGCGGGCCCCGTCCGCGGAGCGTCAACGCAGCGTCAACGGGGGCGGCCGGGGCAGCGCGTACGACCGGACGGCGGCGTGCGCGGGCGGCGGCGTCGGCTACGGTCGGTGCGTGCTGCGGGTGCAGCTGCTCGGCGTGACCACCGCCGTCCGCGACGGCCGACCGGTGCCGCTCTCCCGGCCGCACCGGCGCCTTCTCGCGTACCTCGCCCTGCACCCCGGCCCGCACGACCGCGACGTCCTCGCGGCCCGGTTCTGGCCGGACTCCCCGGACGCCCGGGCCAACCTGCGCACCGCGGTGTGGGCGCTGCGCCGCGCCCTGGGCGACGACGCGCTCGTGGCGCGGCGCGACACGGTCGCGCTCGCGCCCGTCGCCCGCGACGTCGACGACCTGGAGGCCCTGGAGCGCGCCGGGCCCGGCCCCGCCGAACCGTGCGCGGGCATCGACGACGACTGGGCCGTGGCCGCCCGCGCCGAGCACCTGCGCCGCCGCGTCGCGCTGCTGGACGGCCTCGCGGCCGCGGCCACCGACCCGTCCGAGGCCGTGGCCTGGAC
>JAPLAT010000338.1 GCA_026393175.1 Pseudonocardiales bacterium | reverse complement strand
GGCGCGGGGGCGGCCTGCGGCGGTGCGGGGGCGGCGGAGCAGGACGCGGTGACGGCGAGGGCCGCGGCCCCCACCGCGAGGCGGAGGAACGGGAGACGGTGTGGGGGGAGCACGACCCGCATCGTGCCCCCGATCGGGGCGCCCGCCGTCGCGGGTGAACGCCGCTGCTCCACCCGGCCGGTCCGCTCGACCGCCGTCGGCGGTGGATCTAGGGTGGTCGCCGTGGAGCCCGACGACCTGCGCGCCTCCGACCGGGACCGCGAGCGGGTCGCGGCGCAGTTGCACGCCGCCGCCGCGGAGGGTCGGCTGACCATGGACGAGCTGGGCGACCGGCTCGGGGTCCTCTACGCCGCGCGCACCTACGGCGAGCTGGTGCCGCTCACCCGTGACCTGCCCGCGCCCTCCGCCGGGTCGCCGCCGCCCGCTCCCGCCCGTCCGGGCGCCGGGACCGGGCCGGGCCTGTCGGTGGCGGTGATGAGCGGGTGCGAGCGCGGCGGGGAGTGGGTCGTGCCCGAGCGGCACACCGCCGTCGCCGTGATGGGCGGGGTGGAGCTCGACCTGCGCCGGGCCCGCTTCACCGGGCCCGAGACCGTGATCTCCTGCCTCGCGGTGATGGGCAGCATCGCGATCACCGTCGGCCACGACATGGACGTGGAGGCCGACGGGTTCGGCCTCATGGGCGCCTTCGACGGCCGCGGGGCCGGGGCGCGGCCGGGCGCCCAGCGCGTGCGGATCACCGGCTTCGCGATGATGGGCGCCGTCGAGGTGAAGCGGGCCAAGCCGCCGGAGCCCGAGATCGAGGGCCCGCCGAAGGAGCTGACGATCTAGGGTCGGGCGGTGGACTACACCGCCTTCCCCGCCCTGCGCGTCGAGCGTCCGGAGGACGCGATCCTGCGGATCGTGCTCGACGGGCCCCACCTCAACGCGGTGGGCCCGGAGGCCCACGCCCAGCTCGCCGACATCTGGACCGCGATCGACCGCGACGACACCGTCCGCGCCGTCGTCGTCCAGGGCGCCGGGCGCGGGTTCTCCGCGGGCGGGTCCTTCGACCTCATCGAGTCGATGGTCGACGACCCCGGCACCCGCACCCGGGTGCTCCGCGAGGCCCGCGACCTCGTCTACAACGTGGTCAACTGCTCGAAGCCGGTCGTCTCGGCGATCCACGGCCCCGCCGTCGGCGCCGGTCTCGCCGTCGCGCTGCTCGCCGACATCTCGGTGGCCGCCCGCACCGCGCGGATCGTGGACGGCCACACCCGCCTCGGCGTCGCGGCGGGCGACCACGCCGTCCTCAACTGGCCGCTGCTGTGCGGGATGGCGAAGGCCAAGTACTACCTGCTGACCTGCGACGTCCTCACCGGGGAGGAGGCCGAGCGGATCGGGCTGGTCTCCCTGGTCGTCGACGACGACCAGGTGCACGACAAGGCGATGGAGGTGGCTCGCACGCTCGCCGCGGGCTCGCCCAGCGCCGTGCAGTTCACGAAGCTGGCGCTGAACAACTGGTACCGGGCGATGGGGCCGTCCTTCGACGCGTCGCTGGCGCTGGAGTTCTACGGCTTCGGCCTGGACGACGTGCGCGAGGGCCTCGCCGCGCACCGGGAGAAGCGGGCGCCGCGGTTCTGAGGGCGCTCAGCAGGACTCGTCGAGCTGGACCACGGCGAAGTCGATCGCGGTGTCGGCCGTGATCGACTCGCCCGGAGCGACGTTCTGCGAGCAGACCGTCCAGTTGCGGTCGAGCAGCTGGGACCGCCCGGCGCCGGTCGCGTCCGTCGACGTCGTGATCGCGATGCCGAAATCGGTGAGGGACTGGATCGCGTTCTGGGCGTCCTGGAGATTCACGCCGACCAGGTCCGGCATGACCCAGCTCGTCGGGGCGGGGCCCGCCGTGGGCGTCGCGGACAGGGCGGAGGTGGTGGAGGGAGCCGTGGTCGTCGAGGGCGGGGTGGGAGCGGGGGCGGGGGCACCACAGGCGGCGGTGAGGAGCAGCGAGCCGAGGAGGAGGAGCAGCAGGCGCGTCGTCATACCGGGTCAACGCCTCGGTGCCGGAGGTGGCTCCGATCGGTCGTTCCGCGGATGGTCGGTGTCGTTCCGGACACCGGGCCGCCCTGCTCGCGGCGAGGTGACCCCCGGCGATGCGCCCGCGGTTCGTCGCCCCGGTCGGCCGACCGGCCGTGATCACCGGTTCGGCGCGTTCCCGGCCGGAACAGGCCGACGACGCGCCGAGACGGCGATCATGCGAGGGTGGGTGCCGCGCCACCCTCGGCCAGGGGATCGGCGCCCGGCTGACGCGCCGCTGATCGCAGACGAGGATGCCGCGGTACCTGCCCGCGCACCGTGCTGGATACGTGCAGGCGCGCGTCAGAGGGTGGAGCGGAGGAGGAGTTCCAGCTCTGACGGGGCGTTCTCCACCAGGCGGACCGGGATGCCCCAGTCCTGCTGGTAGCGGTGGCAGGCGGCGAACACGCCGTCGCCCTCGTCGCAGGCCGCCGCGGCGACGCTCACCGACAGGACGCCCTCGGTGACCTCGCCGAAGACGAGGTCGCGGGCCAGGCCGGGGGCCGTGCCGGCGCCGGCGACGAGCAGCTCCGGCGGGGACGCCGCGACCGTCAGCTGCGTGGGGTCGCCGAAGCGGGTGTCGAGGTGCTGGCCGGTCGGCGGGGTGAACGCGACCCGCAGCGCGAGGCCGCCGGGCGCGACGTCGGTGGGGGTGCGCTGCACGCGGTGCGCGGCCCCGTCCACCCGCGTCGACGCCGGGATCGGCAGCCGCACGAGCCGGTGCGCCGCCGACTCGACGACGATCAGCGTGTCCCCGTCCACCAGCAGGTCCGACGGCTCGCGCAGGTCGCGGGCCAGCGTGCCGACGGTCCGGGTCGCGGGGTCGTAGCGGCGGACGGCGCCGTTGTAGGTGTCGGCGACCGCCACCGAGCCGTCGGGCAGCACGGCCACGCCGAGCGGGTGCTGCAGCAGCGCCTCGTCGGCAGGCCCGTCGCGGTGGCCGAAGTCGAACAGGCCCTGCCCGACGGCGGTGGACACCAGCCCCGCGCGCACCTCGCGCACCGCGGAGGTCTCGGAGTCGGCCACCCACAACGTGTCGCCGCCGCCCGCACCCGGCCCCACGGCCAGGCCGGAGGGCTGGGCGAGGAACGCGTCGCCGAACGGCCCGTCGCGCAGGCCCTCGTTCGTCGTGCCGGCCAGCACCGTCGCGGCGGTCCCGTCCCCGCCCCAGGTCCACAGCTGGTGCGTCCCGGCCATCGCGACGACCACCCGCCCGTCCCACCACGCGAGGTCCCACGGCGTGGACAGCCGCTCCGCCGACCCGCCGGGCCCCACCCGCTCGCGCCGCTGCTCGCCGGTGCCGGCGACGGTCGTGACGTGCCCGTCGGCGAGCCGGACCCGGCGCAGGGCGTGGTTCGCCGAGTCGGCGACGAGCACGTCCCCGGCCCCGTCGACACCGTCGGGGAGCAGCAGCAGCCCCTGCGGCTCGGCGAACCGCGGCGCCGTCCCGTCGACGAGGCCGCGCTCGCCGGTGCCGATGCGGCGCCGCTCGGTGACGAGGTCGGGCTCCAGCTCGACGAGCTGGTGGTGGGCGGTGTCGGAGACCAGGAACGACCCGTCCAGCGCGATCACCTTGCCGGGGAAGCGCAGCGCCGTCGCCGCCTCCGCCGCGGCGACCGACGGCGGGGCGCCGCGGCGCACGTCGTGCCGGGCCACCAGCTCCTCGACCAGCACCGCGAGGCCGGGCCCGTGCCCCTCGCCCGCGCACTGCGCGACGACGTAGCCCTCGGGGTCGATCACGGTCAGCGTCGGCCAGGCCCGGGCCGCGTAGGCGTCCCACATGCCCAGCTCGGGGTCGTCGAGCACGGGGTGGGTGACGCCGTGGCGCTCCACGGCGGCCGCGACGGCGGCCGGGTCGGCCTCGTGCACGAACTTGGGCGAGTGCACGCCGACCACGACGAGGACGTCGCCGAAGCGCTCCTCCAGCGCGCGCAGCTCGTCGAGCACGTGCAGGCAGTTGACGCAGCAGAACGTCCAGAAGTCCAGGACGACGATCTTGCCGCGCAGCTCGGCGAGGCTCAGCGCGCGCCCGCCCGTGTTCAGCCATGCCCGCCCGCGCAGCTCCGGCGCCCGTACCCGTGTCCGTTCCACGCCTGCCCCAACGGGGCTCGCCGCGCGCCTGTTCCGGATCCGGGCGACGATGATCGGCATGCCGGAGCTGCCCGAGGTGGAGAGCGCGCGACGGGTCCTGGAGGGGGCGCTGGACCGGGAGATCCGGGCCGTCGACGACACGACGGAGTGAACTACACTCCGCGCCGTGCCGTCAAGCCGAGCCGTCCTCTACGGCCGTACAAGTCTCGACCGCTCCGAAGGGCGCAGCGTCGACGATCAGCTCGCCGAGCTGCGCCGGTGGGCCACACGCGAGGGCGTGGAGGTGGTCGCCGAGTGCCGCGACGACGGGATCAGCGCCTCGCGGTTCGCGCGCGGGAAGGCTCGACCGGGGTGGCAACAGGTGCTCGACGTCCTCGCGGGCGGGCAGGTGGACAGCCTCGCCGTGTGGGAGATCAGCCGCAGCACCCGCGACCGATCCGTGTGGGCCGCTCTCGTCGCCGGGCTCTGAACTACGGGTACCGCAACGAGTACGACGCGACGACCGGAAAGGTGCTGCGCCGAGTCGTGGACGCGGAGCAGGCAGCGGTCGTCCGCGAGATCGCCGAGCGCCTGCTCGTGGGCGTCTCGGCAGCGGAGATCGCTGCGGACCTCAACGCTCGTGACGTCCCTGCGCCTGCGGGCACAGTGTGGCGGCCGAGCAACATCACGCGGCTGATCAAGGCTCCCGCTCTCGCCGGCCTGCGGGTGTACCGCGGCGAGGTGCTCGACGAGGTGCGCACGACATGGGAGCCGATCCTCACCGTCGACGATCACCGCCGGTTGGTCGCGCTGCTCACCGACCCGACCCGTCGGTCGAGCCGTACCGGGGCGCACATCAGGCACCTGCTGCCCGGTGTCGCCGAGTGTGGGGTGTGCGGTGGCCCAGTGCGGACGATCACCCGCAAGCGCGCCCGGGATCGCGTCGTCGTCTACAACTGCCGCGCGCGCTACTGCTTCTCCCGTATCGCGGCCGAGGTCGACGACCTGGTCGGGCAAGTGATGATCGGTTACCTGTCTCGTCCGGACGTGGCCGCGGAGCTAGCGGCGGGCGACCCGGTCGCGGAGGGGGCCGCCGAGGTGGTGGCTCGGCTGCGGGCCAAGCTCGAAGAGGCGCGCCGGCTCGTCGCCGAGGATCGCCTGTCGCTGGCCTCTCTCGTCGACGTCGAGCGGCGCATCCTGCCGCAGATCAACGCGGCCGAGAGCGCGGCCGACCCGACGTCGGTGGAGATCATCTGGCGCGCGTGACCTACTCGGCGAGCACGCGGGCGGCATCCTGCCCCTGGTAGACCTTCCGCACCGTCGCCGGGTACCACGCGGCCCCGCCCTGCGCGGTAGGCACGTCGTCGGCGGTGAGGGCGCGGGCGATGGCTGACCAGCCGGCCCCGGCGTCGCGCTCTCGCACGATGCGCTCGACGACCTCGGCGGGCAGCGTGGAGGGGCGGCCGAGCCGGACCCCGGCGGCGCGCTTGGCGGCGAGGGCGTCGCGGGTGCGGGCGCCGATCATGCGGCGCTCCAACTGGCCGAAGGACGCCATGACGTTCGCCATCGCCTCACCGGCCGGAGTGCTGGTGTCGACGCCGAGGTCGGCCGCGACGAGGGCCCATCCGGCGCGGTGCGCGCGGTCGAGCAGCCCGGCGGCGTCGCGCACGGAGCGGGACAGGCGGTCGAGCTTGGCGACGACGAGCGCGGCGGCCGTGCCGGTCTCG
>JAPLAT010000240.1 GCA_026393175.1 Pseudonocardiales bacterium | reverse complement strand
CTCGTCGTGGGGACCGCGGCGCGACGCCACGGCGTCCGCGCGGCCGCCCGCCGCGGACCGGCTCGCACCCGCGCCCGGCAGGGCCCGGGCGGGCGCGTCGAGCGCGGCCGAGCTGACCGAGGACGCGATCGTGCGGCACCGCTCCGACCGGCCGGCCCAGGGCTGGCGGGGTGCGCTGTTCCGCGCCTCGGGGGGCCTGGTCAACCCGGGCGTCGGACCGGCGGAGAAGGCGCGCCAGGACCTGCTGCGCCGCATCCGGCGGCCGCTGCCGGGGTCGCACCGGATCGCGGTCGGCTCGATGAAGGGCGGGGTAGGCAAGACCAGCGTCGCGGCCTGCCTGGGCCTGGTGCTCGCGGAGAACCGCGGCGACCGGGTGATCGCCCTGGACGCCAACCCGGACGCGGGCACGCTCGCCGACCGGCTCACCGGCGAGACGTCGGTGACCGTGCGGCACCTGCTCGACAACGTCGCCGCCACCCACTCCCTGACCGACGTCGCCCGCTACACGAGCCTGGCCGGGCGGCTGCAGGTGCTCGCCTCCGAGCAGGACCCGGCCATGAGCGAGGCGTTCGACCGGGACGAGTACGAGCAGGTGTGCGAGGTCCTCACCCGCTTCTACAACATCGTCGTCACCGATTCGGGCACCGGGATGGTGCACTCGGCGATGGAGGGGACGCTCGCGCTGGCCGACAGCCTGGTCGTCGTCGGCTCGCCCACCGTCGACGGGGCGAGCCGGGCGAGCAAGACGCTGGACTGGCTGATCGCGCACGGCCACGCGGCCCGGGTGGCGAGCGCGGTCGTCGTGCTGTCCTGCGACCGGACGAGCAGGGAGGTCGACCGCGGGCTCGTCCGCAGCCACTTCGCGGCGCGCTGCCGCGCGGTCGTGGAGATCCCGCACGACCCGCACCTCGCCACCGGCGGCCGCATCGAGCTCGGCCGGCGGCGCGGGGCCACCCACGACGCGTTCCTCGCGCTCGCGGCCGAGCTCGCCGACGGGTTCTCCCCGGGCGGGCGGCCGGTGGAGCAGGCCCGCGCGGCGGTCCCCGGCCTGCGCTGACGGGTCGGCGACCTCGCAGGGGCCGTGGTCACCGCGCAGACCGCAGGCGCCCTGCGCGGTGCCCGCGGGTCTGTGCGGTCGCCCGTGCGGGCCTGGCGCGGGGGTGCGCGGGCCGCCGGGCGGGCGCGGCCGCGGACGGGCCTACCCTGGAGAGGGTGAGCACCCACCAGTCCGCCCCGAGCCCGTGGGCCTTCGGCACCCGCGAGCTGGGCCGCCGCCCCGGCGCGCTGCGCGAGTACACGCGCACCGTCCCCGCCCCGGCGGAGCCGCCGCTGGGCGTCGAGACCATCGGCGTGCCCCCGGGCTCCCCGGTCGAGCTCGCGGTGCGCCTGGAGTCGGTCACCGAGGGCGTCTACGTCTCCGGCACCGCGCACGCCGCGCTGCAGGGGGAGTGCGCCCGCTGCCTCGACGAGATCCACGACGAGATCACCGTCGACCTGGCCGAGCTGTTCGCCTACCCCGACTCGGTCACCGACGAGACCACCGACGCCGACGAGCTGCCGCGCGTCGTCGACGAGCAGGTCGACGTCGAGCAGCTGGTGCGCGACGCGCTGGTCCTGGACCTGCCGCTGGCCCCGCTGTGCCGCGACGACTGCGCCGGCCTGTGCGTCGAGTGCGGCGAGAAGTGGGCCGACCTCGCGCCCGGGCACGGGCATGAGACACTGGATCCTCGTTGGGCCGCTCTGCGTGAGCGGCTGCCTGCCGAAGAACCCCGCTAGGAGAGTTGATCGTGGCCGTTCCCAAGCGCCGGATGTCGCGCTCGAACACGCGCTCGCGTCGGTCGCAGTGGAAGGCCACTGCTCCCTCGCTCGTGGCCTGCTCGAACCGTGCCTGCCGCGCGACCAAGCCCCCGCACGTCGCCTGCCCCACCTGCGGCATGTACGACGGCCGGCAGGTCGTCAGCCCGGCCTGACCGGGTGCCCTCGCACGATCGCGGCCAGCAGGGGCCCACGCAGGACCGTGAGCCCCTGCTGGCCGCGCTGGGCGTCAAGCTCGGCGACGAGCTGCTCACCCTCGCGCTGATGCACCGCAGCTACGCCTACGAGAACGGCGGGCTGCCCACGAACGAGCGCCTGGAGTTCCTCGGGGACTCGGTGCTCTCCATCGTCGTCACCGAGCGGCTGTACCGGGAGCACCCGGACCTGCCCGAGGGCCAGCTCGCGAAGCTGCGCGCCAGCGTCGTCAACATGCAGGCGCTCGCGGGCGTCGCCGAGACGATGGGCCTGGGCGCCTACCTCGCATTGGGCCGCGGCGAGGAGCTCACCGGCGGCCGGGAGAAGGCGAGCATCCTCGCCGACGCCACCGAGGCCCTCATCGGCGCGGTGTACCTGGAGCACGGCCTGGAGACGGCCCGCACCGTCGTGCACACCCTGTTCGACGCCCTGCTGCAGGGCGCCCCGCTGCTCGGCGCCGGCCTGGACTGGAAGACCAGCCTCCAGGAGTTCACCGCCGCGGGGGACCTCGGCGTGCCGGAGTACCGGATCGCCGAGGAGGGGCCGGACCACCTCAAGACGTTCACGGCCACCGCCGTCGTCGGCGGGCGCGAGCTCGGCAGCGGCGAGGGCCGCACCAAGAAGGAGGCCGAGCAGAAGGCCGCCGAGCTGGCCTGGCGCACGCTCACGGCCGAGGCCGCCACCGGCGACTCCGCCGCCTCCTGAGGGCGGTCCCGTGCCCGAGCTCCCCGAGGTCGAGGTCGTCCGCCGCGGGCTGGCCGACCACATGCTGCACCGCACCGTCACGGCCGTCGAGGTCGCGCACCCGCGCGCCGTGCGCCGCCACGTCGCGGGCGGCGCCGACTTCGCGGCCCGCCTGGCCGGGCGCACCGTCACCGCCGCGCGCCGTCGCGGCAAGTACCTGTGGCTCGACCTCGACGGCA
>JAPLAT010000270.1 GCA_026393175.1 Pseudonocardiales bacterium | reverse complement strand
AGCGGAGATCATGAGCTCGATCACCACACCGACGACGTCCGGCGGGGGCGGCGCCAACGCGCTGGTCGCCGGAGCGCTGGACGGGGCCGACCAGCGGTAACACCCCGCGGCCGGCATGCGGAAGCAGTTCAACAAGGTCTTCCCGACGCACTGGTCGTTCATGCTCGGTGAGGTCGCCCTCTACAGCTTCATCGTGCTGCTGCTCTCGGGCACGTACCTCGCGCTGTTCTACGACCCCTCGATGGCCGAGGTCACCTACGACGGGGTCTTCGACAACCTGCGCGGGGTCCACATGACCCGGGCCTACGAGTCGACGCTCGACATCTCGTTCGAGGTGCGCGGCGGCCTGTTCGTCCGCCAGGTGCACCACTGGGCGGCGCTGCTGTTCATGGCCGCGATGGTCGCGCACATGTTCCGCACCTACTTCACCGGCGCGTTCCGCAAGCCGCGTGAGGCCAACTGGGTCATCGGCATCGTGCTGACCCTCGTCGGCACGTTCGAGGGCTTCACCGGCTACTCGCTCCCCGACGACCTGCTCTCGGGCACCGGCCTCCGCATCGCGTCGGGCATCACGCTCTCGGTCCCCGTGGCCGGCACCTGGATCCAGTGGGCGCTCTTCGGCGGGGAGTTCCCCGGCACGGAGATCATCCCGCGCCTCTACATCATCCACGTGCTGCTGTTCCCGGGCATCCTCCTGGCGCTGATCGGCCTGCACGTCGGCCTGGTCTGGTACCAGAAGCACACGCAGTTCCCCGGCCCCGGCCGCACCGAGCACAACGTGGTCGGCGTCCGCATCCTCCCGGCCTTCGCGGCCAAGGGCGGCGCGTTCTTCGCGGTGTTCGTCGGCGTCAACGGCCTGATGGGCGGACTGCTCCAGATCAACCCGATCTGGAACCTCGGGCCGTACAACCCGTCGCAGATCTCGGCGGGCTCCCAGCCCGACTTCTACATGGGCTGGTCCGACGGCATGGCCCGGCTCTGGCCCGCGTGGGAGATCTACCTGGGCGACTACACGATCCCGGCGGTGTTCTGGCCGACGGCCGCGTTCCTGCCGCTGATCTTCGTGCTCGCCGGCGCGTACCCGTGGATCGAGGCCCGGTTCACCGGGGACAAGGCCCTGCACAACCTCCTGCAGCGCCCCCGCGACGTTCCGGTCCGCACCGCGCTCGGCGCGATGGCGATCATGTTCTACATGGTCCTGCTGATCAGCTCGGCCAACGACTGGTTCGCGTACTTCTTCGACGTGTCGCTCAACGCCACGACGTGGATGGGCCGCATCGGCCTGCTGGTGCTGCCGCCCATCGCCTACTGGGCGACCTACCGGATCTGCCTCGGCCTGCAGAAGGGCGACCGCGCGGTCCTCGACCACGGCATCGAGACGGGCATCATCAAGCGCCTGCCGCACGGTGAGTTCATCGAGGTGCACCAGCCCCTCGCCGGTGTCGACGCCCACGGGCACCCGATCCCGCTCGAGTACCAGGGCGCCCCGGTGCCCAAGCGGATGAACCAGCTCGGCCTGGGCGCGACCAGCGCGCCGCCCGCACCGGCCAGCGCCGCGAGCTCGCGGGCAGCTCCGAGGGACGTCCGCTGGACACCGACGACTGACCCCGCTCCACCCGCACGCACGGAAGGCCCCGCCGGATCCAGGCGGGGCCTTCCGCGTGTCCGGGCCCGCTCAGGCGGCCGGCACGGGACGCCGCCGCAGCGACCACGCGGCGACGCCCAGCACGGCGAGGAACAGCAGCAGGTAGGCGTCCGGGGCCAGCGAGACCGCCCCCGTGGCCGGGATCGGCCCGACGCCCGGCCCGGGCAGCCGGGTCACGAACGCGAGCGTCACGAGCAGGACCCCGCCCAGCCCGGCCGCGGCCGCCCGCTCCCCCGTCACAGCACGGCGAGCCAGCAGCACCACCAGCGGCACGACCCACACCCAGTGGTGCGACCACGCGAACGGCGCGGCCGCCGCCGAGCCCAGCCCGACGAGCACCCCCGCGGCGAGGTCGTCACCCCGCCGGTGCAGCGCGGCCGCCACGGCGAGGACGGCCAGGGCCAGCAGCGCCGACGGCACGAGCTCCGGCAGACCCGCACGCGCCAGGAACCCGGCCAGCGCCGTGTTGCTGGGCCCGGCGACGTCGGAGATGCGCCCGGCGGAGGCGAACGTGCCGCGCAGCCAGAACCGCACCGAGTCGGCGGGCGCCGCGAGGAACCCGACCGCCCCCGCGGCGACGAACGCGCCCAGCGCGGTGGCCGCGGCCCGGAACCGCCGGGTCACCAGCAGGTGGGCGACGAACAGCAGCGGGGTGAGCTTCACCGCGGCG
>JAPLAT010000091.1 GCA_026393175.1 Pseudonocardiales bacterium | reverse complement strand
GCGTGCGGGGTCGCCGGTGTCGTGCCACGGTGCCGCCACCGCATCTCGGAGGTGCCCGATGACCAACGCCGCTTCCTCGGCCAACCGCTCCGCCCGGCAGGCGGCCCGCAGCGAACCCGTCAAGATCGCCGCCCGCGTCGGGCTGCTCGCCTACGGCGTCACCCACCTGCTCATCGCCTGGCTCGCCCTGCAGATCGCGTTCGGCGGGGGCGGGCAGCAGGCCGACCAGAACGGGGCGTTCCAGACCCTCGCGCAGCAGCCGTTCGGCGCCGTGCTGCTCTGGGTGCTCGTGGTCGGGTTCGCCGCGGTCGCGCTGTGGCGGGCCGAGCAGGCGGTCTGGGGCTACGCCTACGTGTCCGACACGGCCAAGCAGGTCCGCAGGCGGGTCACGGCCGGGGCGAAGGCCGTGCTGTTCGCGATCCTCGCCGTGCTGGCCGGCACGACCGCGGCCGGCGGCGGGGGCGGCGGCGGGGGCGGGGGCGGCCAGCAGGGGCTCACCGCCACCGTGCTCGGCTGGCCCGGCGGGCAGCTGCTCGTCGGCGCCGCGGGCCTGGTGGTCGTCGGCGTCGGCGGCAAGAAGGTCTACGACGGGGTGAAGCGCAAGTTCGAGGAGGACATGAGCCTGCCCTCGGACCGCCGGGCCCGGCAGGTCGCCGTCCGCAGCGGCCAGATCGGGTTCGTCGCCAAGGGCGTGTCGATCGCGCTGATCGGCGTGCTCGTCGTCGTCGCGGCGATCCGGTTCCGGCCGGAGGAGGCCAGCGGGCTCGACGCGGCCCTGAAGACGCTGGCGGGCCAGCCCTACGGCCCCTACCTGCTCACGGCCGTCGCGCTCGGGCTCGCCGCGTACGGCGTGTTCTGCTTCTTCGACGCGCGCTACCACCGCGTCTGAGGCCTACTCCAGCGCCCCGCGGCTGAGCACGACCCGGGCGTCCTTCTCGTCCGCGGGGAACACCAGCAGCCGGAACGCCGCGCCGTCCCTGGCGACCGTGGCCCGGATGCCCGCCTCGCGCAGCCGGGCGCGCAGGACCTGCGCGGCGCTGTCCGTCGGCACCCGGGAGACCTCCGTGAGCAGGCCGTCCCCGGTGGGGTCGTCCGGGTCGACGATGCGGGGGCCGGGCTGGTCGCGCCCCGTGCCGAACGTCCAGCGCAGGAGGACGGCGAACAGGGCCATGAGCAGCAGCGGCCCGAAGAGCACGAAGAAGCGCGTCGCCTGGTCCACCCGGCCATCCTCCCCTCCCGACGGTGTGACGGCCGTCCTTCCCGCATGATCCACGGTCTACCCGACAGTAGGATTCGGCGATCCTGACTGGCGGAGGTGTCCGGTGCCGTACCCGACCGACCACGAGCGCGACCGACCCTGGGTGATCCGCACGTACGCGGGCCACTCCTCGGCGGAGAAGTCCAACGCGCTCTACCGGCGGAACATCGCCAAGGGCCAGACCGGCCTGTCGATCGCGTTCGACCTGCCCACGCAGACCGGGTACGACCCCGACGACGAGCTCGCGAAGGGCGAGGTCGGCAAGGTCGGCGTGCCGGTCAGCCACATCGGCGACATGCGGGCGCTGTTCGAGGGCATCCCGATGGCCGAGGCCAACACGTCGATGACGATCAACGCGCCGGCGATGTACCTGCTCGCGCTCTACGTCGCCGTCGCCGACGAGCACGACGCCCCCCGCGCGACGCTGGCCGGCACCACGCAGAACGACATCGTCAAGGAGTACCTCTCCCGCGGGACCTACGTGTTCCCGCCCGCGCCGAGCATGCGCCTGATCTCGGACATGATCTCGTGGTCGGTCGCCGAGATCCCGAAGTGGAACCCGATCAACATCTGCAGCTACCACCTGCAGGAGGCCGGGGCCACGCCCGCGCAGGAGCTGGCCTACGCGCTGTCCACGGCCATCGCCGTGCTCGACACCGTCCGCGACTCCGGCCAGGTGCCGCCCGAGCGGTTCCCCGACGTCGTCGCCCGCATCTCCTTCTTCGTCAACGCCGGGCTCCGGTTCGTCGAGGAGATGTGCAAGATGCGCGCGCTCGGGCAGCTCTGGGACGAGATCACCCGCGAGCGCTACGGCGTCGAGGACCCGAAGAAGCGCCGCCTGCGCTACGGCGTGCAGGTCAACTCGCTCGGGCTGACCGAGGCCCAGCCGGAGAACAACGTCCAGCGCATCGTGCTGGAGATGCTCGCCGTCACGCTCTCGAAGGACGCGCGCGCCCGGGCCATCCAGCTCCCCGCCTGGAACGAGGCGCTCGGCCTGCCCCGGCCGTGGGACCAGCAGTGGGCGCTGCGGATGCAGCAGGTCCTGGCCTACGAGACCGACCTGCTGGAGTACGAGGACCTGTTCACCGGGTCCGTCGTCGTCGAGGCGAAGGTGGCCGAGCTCGTCGCCGGGGCCCGCGAGGAGATCGACCGGGTGCAGGAGATGGGCGGGGCCGTCGCGGCGGTCGAGTCCGGCTACATGAAGGGGCAGCTGGTCTCCGCGCTGTCCGAGCGGCGGCGGCGGATGGAGTCCGGCGAGCACGTCGTGGTCGGGGTGAACCGGTTCGACACCACCGAGCCCTCGCCGCTGCAGGCCGAGGGAGCCGCGGCCATCGAGACCGTCGACCCGGCCACGGAGGCGGCGGCGGTCGAGGCGATCCGGGCGTGGCGGGAGGGCCGCGACGCCGGGGCCGTCGAGGCGGCCCTGACCGGCCTGCGCGACGCGGCCAAGACCGACGTCAACCTCATGGACGCCTCCATCGCCTGCGCCAAGGCCGGCGTCACGGTGGGGGAGTGGGCCGGGGTGCTGCGCGAGGTCTTCGGCGAGTTCCGGGCGCCGACCGGAGTCTCCGCCGCCGTCTCCGGCGGCGAGGCCGGCCTGCTCGGCGAGGTCCGCGAGCGGGTGCGGGCCGCCGGTGACGAGATCGGCGAGCGGCTGCGCATGCTGGTCGGCAAGCCCGGCCTCGACGGCCACTCCAACGGCGCCGAGCAGGTCGCCGTGCGCGCCCGCGACGTCGGGTTCGAGGTCGTCTACCAGGGCATCCGGCTCACCCCGTCGCAGATCGTCGCGGCCGCGGTGCAGGAGGGCGTGCACGTCGTCGGGCTGTCGGTGCTGTCGGGCTCGCACCTCGAGGTCGTGCCGGCCGTGGTCGACGGGCTCCGGGCGGCCGGGGCGGGCGACGTGCCGGTCGTCGTCGGCGGGATCATCCCGCCCGAGGACGCCCGGGCGCTCAAGGAGAAGGGCGTCGCGGCCGTCTTCACGCCGAAGGACTACAAGCTCACCGAGATGATGGACGAGATCGTCACGCTGGTGCTCGACGCCCACCGCGGGTGAGAGGAGCGTGGTCGGGGTGCCGGGTGTAGCGGACCCCGATGGTGCTCACCTCACCCGGGCCCGGGAGATCTCCGCGACGATCCGCTCCTGCTGGGTGACGATCTCGTTCCTCGTGTACCGGTAGACCCGCCACCCCAGGTCCAGCAGCCGGGTGTGGCGAGCGATGTCGCGTCGCACGCGCTCCGGTGTGGTGTGCTCCGCGCCGTCGTACTCGATACCGATCCGCAGCTCCGGGTAGGCCAGGTCCAGCCAGACGGCGGTGCGCGACCCGGGATCCTGCACCGGGTGCTGGCTGACCGGCCGGGGCAGGCCGGCCAGCACCAGGATCATGCGCAGCCGCGACTCCATGGGCGAGCCCGCCCTGCGGTCGGAGTGGGCCAGGACCTCGTACAGCCGCACGACGCGGCGGGCACGCGGGTAGTGGGCGGCGAAGTTCAGCAGCAGGTCGGGATGGAAGGTCGCCCGGTTCGCCAGCGCGTCCACCGCGACGACGGCCTCCACCAGGTCGCGCTGCCGACCGAGGTCGAAGGCCGTGCGCAGCGGGGAGGTGCTCCGCACGTCACCGGTGTCGACGGTCTCGCCCGGGGCAATCCGGTCCCGCCGCACGGTCAGTCCGGGATGGGCCCGCTGGCCGCCTCCGGGCACGATCACCTCGGCCGGGGCGTCCCGCCGTCCGCAGGACGCCCCCAACACCTCCGCGGCCGAGTACCCCGCGAGGACCCCGCCGCGCCGTTCGACGAGCCGGTAGGCCGCCCGCGACCGCAGGGCGAGGTCCGGCGGCCCCGGTGTCCGGCTCGCGTAGACGTCGGGGAACAGGCGCACGAAGCGCGGCCCGCGCAGCCGGTCCCAGGTGACGAGCCCCGCCGCGACGGCCAGCGACCCGCGGAAGGCGACGGGCCAGCCGGGGACGGACACGCCGACATGCTCGCGGACCGGGCCGCCCCGCCGTGGGCGTTCGGGGAACGCGTGACAGGAACGTGGTCGGGGCCCGGACACTCGCGCACCCCGATCGTGTTCACCTCACCCGTCTCGTGGGCGCGGTGACCTGGCACGATCCGCCCATGTTCCGCATCGCCGTGCCCGTCGACGAGATCCGGCCCCGGCGCAGGCGGCGGGTCGCGTCGGTCGACGTGGTGATGCTGCTGCTGGCCCTGGTGTCGATCGGCCTGCTCGGGTACGTGGCGTTCTTCCCGCACTCCGAGTCGACGGCGCAGCTGGTGTTCGTCGTGGACACGGTGATCTGCGGGATCTTCGCCGTGGAGTTCGGGGTGCGGTGGCGGGCGGCCGGGTGGGAGCGGTCGTTCCCGCTGCGCCACTGGTACGAGGTGCTGGGCATGATCCCGGTCGCGCACCCGGCGCTGCGCAGCCTGCGGCTGATCCGCGTGGTGGTGCTGGTCGTGCGGTTCGCGCGCACGGCCGACCGGGTGTTCGGGGAGCTCGCCACGCAGCGGCTGGTGGAGCGGCTGTCCCGGCCGATCGTCCGGGCGATCAAGAAGCCGATCACGGTGGCCGTGCTGGACGAGGTCGTCAAGGTGATCTCGACGGGCAGCTTCCCCGGCACGATCGCCCGGTCGCTCCGCGAGCACCAGGACGTGCTCCGCAGCATCGTCACCGAGAAGGTGCGCGACGACCCGCAGGCCGGGCGGCTCAAGGGGCTGCCGTTCCACGACGAGATCGTGCGGGGCGTCGTGGACACCAGCATGCGGGTGATCGTCGACGTGCTCGCCGACCCGCGGACCGACGCGTTCGTCGCGCGCCTGGTGCAGGAGAACGCGCTGCAGATCCGGGAGGCCGTCGCGGCAGGCGAGCACGAGGAGGTCAGCCCCGCTCCTCCTCCCGCTGCTCCCCGCGCCGCCGCAGGATCCCGAACCCCGGCACTCCCTGGATCGCCATCCGCACGTCCTTGAGGACGTCGAGCAGCTCGTGCACGTCCGGGCCGACCCGGTCGAGCGTGGCGAGGATCGGCATGATGTCGGACTCCATGTGCTCGGTGAACTGCGGCACCTGGTCGACGAGCTTGATCGCCGCCTCCACCTCGTGCTCGGAGAGCTCGTCGACGAAGCGCTGGGCCAGCGGGGCCGCGCGCGTGGCGAGCGGGCGGTAGAGGTCGAGCAGCTCGGTGGCGACGCGGCTGGCCCCGGCGGCCTGGTCGATGACGGCGTCGGCCCGGCCGGTGACGGCCTGCGCGGATCCGACGATGCCGGCCGCGTCGTCGGCCACCCCACCCGCCTTCGCGACGAGCGTGGCGGCCCCGTCGGCGACGGACCCGGCGCGGGCGACGAGCCCGGACGCGTCGTCGGCGACGCCGCCGGCCCGCGCGACGAGCCCGTCGGCCCCCTCGGCGACGGTGCCCGCCCTGGCGACGAGCCCCGCGGCCTCGTCCGCGACGGACCCGGCGCGGGCGACGAGCCCGGACGCGTCGTCGGCCACGCCACCGGCCTTCGCGACGAGGACGGCCGCCTCGGAGGCCACGCCGTCGGCCCGGGACACGAGCACGGCCGCCCCGGCCGCGACCTCACCGGCGTCGGTGACCAGCCCCGACGCGCGACCGGCCACGGCGTGCACCTCGGCGAGCAGCGGGTCGACCCGGCGGACCAGCGCGGCCGCCTCGTCCACGACGCCGTCGGTGCGCTCGGCCAGCGCCTCGATCCGGTCCACCGCGACGCCGACGCGCCGGACCAGGGCGTCGACGTCGTCGAGCAGCGTGCCGACCCGCTCGGGCAGCTCGGCGACGAGCGCGACGGCCTCCTCCCCCCAGCCCAGCACGGCCCGCGCGCCGGAGATCATGTCGGAGGGGCCGAGGAACGGGAGCCCGGCGATGCGCACCATGGCCCGATCCTGTCCTACCCGGGGGCGGCCCCGCGCGGCGGGAGTTGCGGAACGGTAACGCTCGCACTGCGGCCCGGCACCGGGCTCCCTACGTTCGGACGATCCGTCACCGACCTCGGGAGATGTGAACCATGTCCGATCGTTCGTGGAGCCGCCGCGACCTGATGCGCCGAGGGATGCTCGCCGGAGCCGTCGCCCTCGGCGGGCCCGCCCTGCTGTCCGCCTGCACGGCCGCCACCCCGCCGGGCGCCGCGGGCGGGAACGTCCTGGAGAACGCGCGCAGCTCGGGCAGCATCCGCATCGGCATCGCGGGCGAGCAGCCCTACGGGTTCACCACGCCGGAGGGCGAGACCACCGGGGAGGCCCCCGAGGTCGCGCGGGCCGTGCTCGCGGCGCTGGGCATCGGCGAGGTCGTCGCCACGCAGGTGCCGGAGTTCAGCTCGCTCATCCCGTCGCTCAACGCCGGCAACTACGACATGGTCTGCGCGGGCATGAACATCACGCCCGAGCGCTGCGGCCAGGCGGCCTTCTCGGTGCCGGACTACTCGGCGAAGACCGCCTTCCTCGTGCCGGAGGGCAACCCGCAGGGCATCGCGACCTTCGAGGACGTCGCGGCCCAGGGGCTGGGGATCGCGGTGCTCAGCGCCGCGGTCGAGCAGGGCTACGCCGAGACCGCCGGCGTCACCGACATCCAGGCCTTCGACACCCAGAACGCGCTGCTGCAGGCCGTGACCGACGGCCGGGTCGCGTGCGCGGCGCTCACCGACATCTCGCTGCGCTGGCTCACCGGCACGCTCAACCCGGACGCCCCGGTCGAGGTCACCGAGAGCTTCGACCCCGTCGTCGACGGGGAGCCGGTCGTCTCCGCGGGCGGGTTCGTGTTCCGGCAGGCCGACACCGAGCTGCGCGAGGCGTTCGACACCGAGCTGCTCGCGTTGCAGGAGAGCGGGCGCTGGGTGGAGATCGCCACGCCGTTCGGCTTCTCCGAGGCCAACCTCCCGGCCGACGGGCTGACCACCGAGCAGCTCTGCACGGCCTGACCGTGACCGGCGACGTCGGGCTGTTCGTCAGCGTCATCCTGCAGGGCCTGCCGGTGACGGTGCTCGCCACCGTCGGCGGCATCGCGCTGACGATCGTGCTGTCGTTCGCGGCCGGGCTGGCGCTGATGGCCCGCTCGCGCGCGGTCCGGGTCCTCGCGCGGATCTACGTCGAGGGGCTGCGGGGCACGTCGGAGGTCGTGCAGCTGTTCTGGGTGTTCTTCGCCCTGCCGCTGCTCGTCGGGTACCAGATCGTGCCGCTCGCGGCCGGCATCCTCGTGCTCGGCCTCAACCACGGCGCGTACGGCGCGGAGATCGTCCGCGGGGCGGTGCAGTCGGTGCCGCGCGCCCAGATCGAGGGGGCGATGGCGCTGAGCCTCTCGCCCGCCCAGCGGATGGTGCGCGTCGTCCTGCCGCAGGCGGTGGTGGAGATGCTGCCGCCGTTCAACACGCTGTTCATCCAGCTGCTCAAGAGCACGGCGCTGCTGTCCTTCGTCTCGATCCTGGACCTCACCGGCATCGCCCAGCAGCGCCTGATCCCCAACTTCGGCCCGCAGGACTTCACGATCTGGACCGTCGTGCTCGTGTTCTACCTCGTGCTCGCCCTGCTCATCACCGCGGTGATGCGGCTGCTGGAGCGGGCAGGAGCGGCCCGGCTCGGCCGCGGCCCCGTGCCGAAGCGGCGGGCACCGGTGCCGGCGGGTGTGGGATGAACCCGGTGTGGGACTGGGGGTTCGCGATCTCGATCCTCCCCGACCTCGGTCGTGGCCTGCTGCTGACGCTGCAGGCCACGGTGCTGGGGTCGCTGGTCGCGTTCACCCTGGGGCTGGTGCTGGCGCTGCTGCTGCGCGGGCCCGCGGTGGTGCGCTGGCCGGTGCGCGGGTTCATCGAGTTCGTCCGCAGCACCCCGCTGCTCGTGCAGATCCTGTTCCTGTACTTCGTGCTGCCCGACTTCGGCATCCTGCTGTCCACGCTGCAGGTCGGCGTCATCGCCCTCGGCGTGCACTACGCGACCTACACCGCCGACATCTACCGGGCCGGCATCGACGCCGTCCCCGCCGGGCAGTGGGAGGCGGCCAGGGCGCTGAGCCTGCCCCGGACCCGCACGTGGACCGGCGTGATCCTCCCGCAGGCGATCCCGCGGGTGCTGCCGGCGCTGGGCAACTACGTGATCTCCATGTTCAAGGAGACGCCGCTGCTCATCGGCATCAGCGTGCTGGAGATCGTCGGGCAGGCCCGCGAGGTCGGCGGCGGCACGTTCCGCTACGTCGAGGCCTACACCCTGGCCGGCCTGCTGTTCCTCGCCCTGAGCTACCCCGCCGCCCTCCTGGTGCGCAGACTGGAGCGTCGTGTCGCCCTCGCCTGAGACCTCGCCCGGGACCCCGCCCGGGGCCGAGCCGATGATCGTGTTCGACGGTGTCGAGAAGCGCTTCGGCGACACCGTCGTCCTGTCCGACCTGTCGTTCACCGTCGCGCCGGGGGAGCACGTCACGCTCATCGGCCCGTCCGGATCGGGCAAGACGACGATCCTGCGGCTGCTGATGTGCCTGGAGTCGGTCACCGGCGGCACGATCCGCGTCGGCGGGAGGTACCTGTCGCACATGGAGCGCGGCGGGAAGCTGGTGCCCGCCGACGAGAAGCACTCCCGCGAGGTCCGCAAGCGGATCGGGATGGTGTTCCAGCAGTTCAACCTGTTCCCGAACATGACGGTGCGGGGCAACCTCATCGAGGCGCCGACCCGGGTGCTCGGGCTGAGCAAGGACGAGGCGAACGGCCGGGCCGCGGAGCTGCTGGAGATGGTCGGCCTGTCGGAGAAGATCGACGAGCACCCGTCGCGGCTGTCCGGCGGTCAGCAGCAGCGGGTGGCGATCGCGCGGGCGCTGGCGATGCGGCCCGACGTCCTGCTGCTCGACGAGGTGACCTCGGCGCTGGACCCCGAGCTGGTCGCCGGGGTGCTCGGGCTGCTCCGCGACATCGGCGAGACCACCGACATCACCATCCTGTGCGTCACCCACGAGATGGGGTTCGCGCGGGACTTCTCCCACCGGGTGATGATGTTCGACGGCGGCCGCGTCGTGGAGGACGCCCCGCCCGAGCAGCTGTTCACCGCGCCCACCCAGCCCCGCACCCGGGAGTTCCTCCAGGCCGTCGTGGGCCGCTGATCCGGTCGTGCGCGCGCAGAGGTGGTCTAGCACCCTTGCGCGCGCACGGGGGGCAGGTCGGCGGGGGTGAGGCCGAACGGGGCCGTGATCTCGGCCCACTCCCCGGAGTCCTGCAGGGCGGCCAGCCCGGCGTCGAAGGCCGCGCGCAGGTCGGTGTCGCCCGCGCGCAGGGCGAACGCCGCCACCGGCACGACCTCCGCGCCGTCGACTACCGGCGTGACGGGGCCGGTCACCTCCAGCCCGGTGCCGGGGTTGCGGGCGAGCACGTCGGTCGCCGACAGCCCGGTCAGCGCGCCGACGTCGGCGCGGCCGGACGCGACGTCGCGCAGCAGGTCGCCGGGCCCGGCGGAGGGCACCAGCCGATGGCCGGGGACGCCGGCCGCGCGCGCCCAGCCCTGCTCCGAGGACCCGTCCAGCACCGCGAGCCGCAGCCCCGACCGGGCGACCCCGCCGAACGTGCGGACCGAGCGCGGGTTGCCCTCGGGCACGAGGAACGCGGGCGGGGCGAGGAAGTCCGGGCGGGAGAACGCGACCCGCCCGCAGCGCTCGGGGGTGACCGTCAGCCCGGCCGCGACCAGGTCGAACGCGCCGTCGAGCAGGCCGTCGACCAGGCCGGCGAACGGCACCTGGACGGCGAGCAGCGCGTCGATCCCGAGCCCGGCGAGCACGGCCCGCGCGACCTCCGGCTGGACCCCGGTGACCCGCCCGGCGCTGTCGACGAAGCCGTACGGGCGCTCCCCGGCGATGCCGATCCGCAGCGCCCCCGCCCGCCGCGCCCGCTCCAGGGTCGTGCCGGTGGGCTGCGCGCACGCCGCTGCGGCGGTCAGCCCGATCAGCGGGACGGCGGCGAGCAGGCGGCGGCGGGAGAGCATCGCGCCGCACGGTAGGTCGGCGCGGGCGTCCCGGCCAGCGGGGGCTCAGTCCGGCCACACCGCCGGGCGCTTCTCCAGGAACGACGCCATGCCCTCGCGGGCCCCCGGGCTCTGCGACACCGACGCCATGACCTCGACGGCGATCGCGTAGGCGTCGGCCTCGGGGCGGTCGAGCTGGGCGTAGAGGGTCTGCTTGCCCACCCCCTTGCCCCAGCGGCTGCCCCGGGTGGCCCGGGCGAGCAGCTCGTCGGTGCGGGCGTCGAGCTCGTCGTCCGGGACGGCGTAGTTGACCAGGCCCCACTCGGCGGCGGTGCGCGCGTCGACCATGTCGCCGGTCAGGGCCATCTCCATGAGGCGCTTGCGGCCGATGGTGCGCGCCACCGGCACCGCGGGCGTGTGGCAGAACCAGCCCGCCTTGCCCCCGGGCAGCGAGAACAGCGCCGACTCGGCGGCCACCGCGAGGTCGCAGGAGGCGACGAGCTGGCAGCCCGCGGCCGTCGCGATCGTCGCCACCTTCGCGATCACCACCTGCGGCACCTCCTGGACGGTGCGCATCACCTGCGTGCACAGCCGCAGCAGGTCGCGCACGCCCGCGAGGTCGCGGGAGGCGACGTCGGCGAAGTCGTGCCCCGCGGAGAACGCCTTACCCTCCCCGGCGAGCACGATGCCGGTGGCGTCGGACCGGCCGGCCGCGGTGAGCGCGTCGAGCAGCTCGCGCAGGTGCGCCTCGGACAGCGCGTTGCGCCGCTCCGGTCGGTTCATCGTGATGCGGACGGTGTCACCGTCCTGCTTCACCAGCAGGTGCTCGTAGTCGGCCATGCCCGACGGTAACGCGCGGGTCTCGGAACCGGGAGGTCTCCCGGCGGGTGTGACTTACTACTGGGCGGGGGAGCACGAGGGGGGACAGGGAGATGGCCGAGGTGCGCCGGTCGCCGTCCGCGGCGGCACTGCTCAACCTGACCGGGCTGGGCCTGGGGTACGCCTACCTCGGCCGCGGGTGGCGCCAGGTGCTGCACCTGATCGTCACGGCGGGGCTGGTGGTGATCGCGTTCGCCACCGGCGCGGCGGCGCTGCCCTGGCTGTGGGTCGCCGTGGCGGCGCTGTGGCTGGGCTGGATGGCCGCGGACGGGTGGCGCATCGCCCGCGGCTGGTTCGCCCCGCCCGAGGGCGCCCGCGGCCGGGCGGTCCCCGTGGCCGTCGCGCTCGTGGCGGTGGGGGCCGTCGTCACCGGTCACGTCCTCTACGGCGCGGCGGGGCGCGCCACCTACGCCGCGGCCGCGGCCGCCCGCGACGCCGGCGACTGCGCCGCGGCGCGGGACGGGTTCGGCCTGGTCACCGGCGTCTACGAGCTCACGCTGTCCGGCGACGTCGCGCGCGCGGACGCGGGCGGCGAGGAGTGCGCGGCGTTCCTTCGGGCCGGCGAGGCCGCGGCCGGGGGCGACCTCGACGCGGCCGTCCGGGCGCACCGCGAGTTCCGCGCCACCCGGCCGGGCTCGGTGCTGCAGCCCTTCGTCGACGCCGACCTGGCCCGCCTCCTCGGTGAGCAGGGCGCGGCCCTGCGCGCCGCGGGCGACCTCGACCGGGCGATCGGCGTGTACCGCGACCTGCTCGCGGAGGTCGCGGGCGAGGGCACCGCCGAGACCGCCGCCCGCGAGGAGCTGGCCACCACCTACACCGAGCGGGCCGCCGACCTGCGCGGCCGGATCCCGGCGCTGACCGGCGACGAGCAGGCCGCGGCCGTCCGCGGCGCGGTGGAGAACCTGCTCACCGCCCAGCGCGACCTCCCCGGCACGCGCGGCGCCGCCGCGGCCCCGCAGGGCGTCCGCGACGTCTACGCCGCCGTCGCCGGGACGTGGGCGGGCCGTCCGTGCGACGCGCTGCCGGTGCTGGAGTACGTCGTCGGGCTCGCCGACCAGGAGACCGGCGGCGCCGCGACCGCGGCGGGCGCCGACCGGCCGCGGCTGCTGTTCGCGTGCGGCCTGGCCCGGTACGGCGCGGCCGACCACGACGGCGCGGCCGAGGTGTTCGACGCCCTGGTCACCGCCTATCCCGCCGACGCGCAGGCCGCGCAGGCGCGGGCCAACGCGATCGCGGCCCGGTCCGCGCGGGCGTCCGGCACAGCGCCCGCGCTGCCCGGCCCGTACGCGGGCGACGCGCCCGGCCCGATCTCGGTGACGTTCTTCAACGACAACCCGTCGGAGGTGCGCGTGTACGTCGTCGGCCCGACGGCGCACGAGTTCGTGCTCCCCGGGTGTCCCGGCTGCCCGCCGGACTACCCGACCGAGGGGGCCGCCTGCCCGTCGACCGACGGCAGGCCGTCGCTGGAGCTGCGCCTCCCGGCCGGGACCTACTCGATCGTGGGCGAGTACCCGGCGGCCGACCCCTCGGTGTCGTCGAACGCCGTGGAGAGCGGGTTCGTCTACACGAACTGCCTCTACGTCGTCTCGTCCTGAGCAGGGCCGTCGTAGGAGTCGCCCAGCAGCGCGAGGTCCGGCGGGACGAGGGTCGTGGAGAGCACGAGCTCGCGGATGAGGTTGTCGTTGAGCGCGTTGCCGACGGGCTCGCCGACCTCCTCGCGCGTCAGCCCGGGCACCCCGCCGCGCGACATGCGCGTGCGGACGGCGGTGACGGCGTGCTCGACGCGCTTGGGCGTCCAGCCGGCCTCGGGCTGGAGCTCGGCGAGCTGGTCGGCGGCCTGGCGCCAGGACAGGGGCTGGGGCCGCAGCTCGTGGAGCAGGTAGCGCTGGCCCAGCACGGTGAGGACGAGGCGCTCGTCGTCGTCGAGGCGCCAGAGCACGGGCTGCTGGGTGGCGTCGCGGTGCCGGGCGGCGGGGCGGCCGCCGTCCGGGCCGGTGACGAAGACCTCCAGCAGGTGCTCGCGGTTGCTCGACCCGCGCACGAACACCGGGGTGTACCCCTCGTCGAGGGGCACCGGCTCCTCCTCGGCGAAGAGCAGCCGCCCTCCGGGCAGCCGCACCGGCAGCCGCCCGGTGTTCTCGATCCACCACTTGCCGGCCCGGTGCACGAGCCGCCCGTGCTCGCGGCTCACCCGCGGGTCGTCCTCGCCGACGCAGACGTGCACCTCGGGCCGGTTGCGGCCGAACACCAGCGTGCGCCCCTCCTTGGGGCCGACGGAGATCCCGCCCGCGACCGACAGCACGTAGACGGTGGCGCGCGCCGACCGTGGCACGCCGTACGCGAGGCTCGCGTGGCTGGTGGGCAGGACCCGGTCGGGGGACGACACGCCCTGCATCCTGTCAGTAGGACCTGGGGAGGCCCAACGTGTGCTGGGCGATGAAGTTGAGGATCATCTCGCGGCTCACCGGGGCGATCCGGGCGGTGCGGACGGCGCCGATGAGCGTGCCCACCCCGTACTCGACGGCCATGCCGTTGCCGCCGTGGGCCTGCACGGCCGCGTCCACGGCGTTGATCGCGGCCTCGGCGGCCGCGTACTTGGCGAGGTTCGCCGCCTCCGCGGCCGCGCCCATGTCCCCGGCGTCGTAGAGCCAGGCCGCGCGGGTGGTCGCCATCCGGGCCAGCTCCACCTCCACGTGGGCCTTCGCCAGCGGGTGCGCGATCGCCTGGTGCGCGCCGATCGGGGTCTTCCAGACCGTGCGGTCCTTCGCGTAGTCCGTGCCCTTGCGCAGCGCGTAGCGGGCCAGCCCGTTGGAGTAGGCGGCGACCGTGATCCGCTCGGGGTTCAGCCCGGCGAACAGCGCCGCCAGCCCCGCCTCCTCGCCGCCGACGAGCGCCTCGTCGGGCAGGAAGGCGTCGTCGAAGAAGACGGTGAACTGCTTCTCCGGGCTCTGGATCGCCATCTCGATCGGCTGGTAGGTCATCCCCGGCGTGTCGGTGGGGACGATGAACATCGCCGGCCGGAGCGTGCCCTCGGCGCCTTCCAGCCGCGTGACGACCAGCGTCGCGTCGGTCTCGTCGACCCCGGAGATGTAGTACTTCGTCCCCGACAGGCGCCAGCCCTTCCCGTCCGGATCGCGGCGGGCGGTCGTGGTGATCCGGTGCGAGTTGGACCCCGCGTCCGGCTCGGTGATCGCGAAGGACATCTTCGCGCTGCCGTCGGCGAAGCGGGGGAGCCAGCGCTCCTTCTGGTCGGCGGTGCCCGACTGCGCGATCACGGTGGCCGCGATCGCCGGGGAGACCACGATGAGCAGCAGCGGGCAGCCGGCGGCGGCGATCTCCTCCGCGACGATCGACAGCTCGACCATGCCCGCGCCCCCGCCGCCGTACTCGGCCGGCACGGCGACCCCGAGGTAGCCGTTCTCCCCGGCCTCCTTCCACAGCTCCGTGGTCTTGCCGCCGGAGCGGGCCTTGCCGATGAGGTAGTCGTGGCCGTACTTCGCGGCCATCGCGGCCACGGACTTCCGCAGCAGCTGCTGCTCGTCGGTCTCGCGCAGGTCCATCACGCCTCCAAGCGTCGGTCGAGTTCGCGGGCCCAGTCGTCGAGCACGTGCCTGCGGCGCTGGCCGTCGTCGGTGAGCAGCGCGGAGACCCCCAGGCCGCGCACCAGGTCCAGCGTCTGCTGCACCGCCGCCCGCACGCCGGGGCGGGACTCGTCGGCCCCCAGCAGCTCGACGGTGAGCCGGTGGGTCTCCCGGCCGACCTCGGCCTCCAGCGGCACGACCGCGGCGCGCAGGGCGTCGTCGGTTCGGGCGGCGACCCACACCTCCAGCATCGCCCGGAACAGCGGGCCGGTGTGCAGGCGGGCGAGCATGTCCAGGACCGCGGCGGTGCGGCCGGGGCCCGCGGGCAGCCGGGCCGCCCGCTCCCGCGCCTCGGCGAACCGCGCGGCCCCGAGGTGCTGCACGGCGGCGAGCACCAGGTCCGCGCGGCTGGGGTAGTGGTGCAGCTGCGCGCCCCGGGAGACCCCGGCCCGCTCGGCCACCACCGTGGTCGTCGTGCCCGCCCAGCCGTGCTCCACCAGGCTGTCGACGGCGGCGGCCATCAGCCGCGCCCGCGTCGCGTCGCTGCGCTCCTGCTGGCGGGTGGGCACGGCCCGAGCCTGGCATCCCCGCAACAAACAAGCAAGCCTGCTTGTTTGTGGGCGGGTGGGCGTCGCCCCTCGCCGCTCTGCTTACCGATACGCACCACGGTGATCAGAGTGCAGTGGGTCCGGCCGGCCCCGGACGGACTGCTCCCTCGGCCCGGACGGCGGGATCGAGGGAGCACTCGGTCCGATCCCGGCCGGACGGGGTGCACTCTCGACGCTCGGGGTGGTGCGTATCCGTAAGCAGAGCGGTGGGTGGGGGCGGGGTCAGCGCCGGGGGTGGAGGGTCAGGAGCAGGTAGGCGGCGAGGGTCTGGGCGTCGACGATCCGGCCTCCGCGCACGCCGTCCTCGAACTCGGCGACGGTGAACCACGCCGTGCGCATGTCCTGCTCCTGGTGCTCGCGGGCGGGCGGGCCCGCGGTGAGGTCGGTGGCGAGGAAGACGTGCTCGCGCTGGCTGGACATCCCCGGGGCGATGTCGAGGCGGCCCAGCAGCTCCATCCGCCCCGCCACCAGCCCGGTCTCCTCGGCGAGCTCGCGGGCCGCGAGCTCGGCCGGGTCCAGCTCCGCGCGCTCGGGGGCGGTGCCCATGGGGAACTCCCAGCGGCGCTCGCCGACCGGGTAGCGGTACTGCTCGACGAGGTGCAGGCGCTCGCCGTCGAAGGGGATGACGACCGCGGCCGTGGGCTTGTCGACGACCCCGAAGATCCCGTCGCTGCCGTCCGGGCGGCGGATGGCGTCCTCGCGGACGGTCATCCAGCTGTTGGCGTAGACCTGGCGGCTGCTGAGCGTCTCCACGGGTGCAGTCTCTCCCCATGCGCGCGTCGCGGCTCGTGACCCTCCTGTTCCTGCTGCAGCGCCGCCGGGCGGCCACCGCCGCGGAGCTGGCGGCGGAGCTCGAGGTCTCCGAGCGCACCGTCTACCGCGACGTCGCCGCGCTCACCGAGGCCGGCGTCCCGCTGTGGACCGAGCCCGGCCGCGGCGGCGGCATCCGCCTGGTCGACGGCTGGCGCACCCGGCTCGACGGCCTCACCGCGCAGGAGGCGGCCGCGCTGTTCGCCGTCGGCGCCCCGCAGGTGCTCGCCGAGCTGGGGATGGGCAGCGCGCTCGCCGGGGCGCAGGCCAAGCTGCTCGCGACACTGCCCGAGGGCCTGCGCGAGCACGCCCGGTCGGTCGCCGAGCGCTTCCATCTCGACGCGCCCGGTTGGTTCCACACCCCGCAGCAGGTCACGCAGCTCGCGGCGGTCTCCGAGGCGGTGTGGACGGAGCGGACGCTGCGGATCGCCTACCGCCGCGGCGACGACACCGTCGAGCGGACGGTGGACCCGCTCGGGCTCGTGCTCAAGGCCGGCACCTGGTACGCGGTGTGCCGCCGGGGCGACGCGCTGCTCACCTACCGCGTCGACCGCATCGCCGACGCCGTGCCGGAAGGCACGTTCGCCCGGCCCGCCGGCTTCGACCTGGCCGCGTGGTGGGCCGGGTCCGCGTCGCGGTTCGAGACCACCATGCTGCGGGCGTCCGTCCGGCTCCGGGTGGGGCCGCGCGGGCTGCGGGTGCTGCCGCACGTCACCGACCGGGACGCGGCCGCCCGGGCCGTCGACGGCGCCGGCCCGCCCGACGCCGACGGCTGGCGCGAGGTCGAGCTCGCCGTCGAGAGCGTGGCCGTCGCCGCCGGTCAGCTCGTGGGGCTGGCCGGGGAGGTCGAGGCGCTCGACCCGCCGGAGCTGCGCGCGGCCCTGCGCGCGGCCGGCGAGGCGCTCGCCGCCCACAACACCGGCGACGGGTAGCCGACCCACAGCCAGCCGTTCTCGGTGGCCAGGCCCTGCGTGCCGACGGCCTCCACCGCCCGCCACAGCCACGCCCGCCACCGCCGCCCGCTCACGACGCCACCCCCTGGGTCACGGCCCCGGCGACGACCTCGCCCGCCACGAGCACCGCGACCGGCCGCAGCAGCGCGGTGATGTCGCGGGCCGGATCGCCCGCCACGGCGAGCAGGTCGGCGTCGTGGCCGGGGACGACGCGGCCCTTGCGGTCGGCCAGCCCGCAGACCTGGGCGGCCGTGCTGGTGCCCGACCGCAGCGCCTCCAGCGGCGTCATGCCCTGGTCGACGAGCTGGGCGAGGCCGTAGGGGAGCACCCCGTGCGGCTTGGGCGGGGCGATGCCGGCGTCGGTGCCGGCGACGACGACCGCGCCGGCCCGGATCAGCGCGGAGTGCGCAGCCAGCAGGTCGGGCAGCAGGCGCGCGAGCATCGGCGGCGGCGCCATCCCCGGGACGGGGCGCAGCCCCGCGGTCGTGCCGATCGCGATGCGGCGCGCGACGAGCGTGTCGGCCAGGTCCGGCGGCAGGACGACCCGGTCCCCCTCGATGCACGAGCAGTGCTCGATGCCGTCCACCCGCGCGGCCACGGCGTCGCGCACGGCCGACAGCGCGTGCGCGTGCGCGGTGATCGGCAGTCCGTGCCGGTGCGCCTCCTCCACCGCCACCCGCAGCGCGCCCGCGGAGAACTGGGTGGCCGAGATGTCGGTGCCCTCGGTCAGCATGCCGCCGCTGGCCATCACCTTGATGACGTCCACGCCGCGCTCGGCGTGCGCGCGCACCGCCGCCCGCACCCCGGACACGCCCTCGGCCGCGCCGCCGAGGAAGTGGCAGTGCCCGCCGGCGGAGGTGATCGGCGGCCCGGCCGCGACGATCGTCGGCAGCAGCCCGCCGCGCTCGCGCAGGGCCAGCACGGAGTAGTCGCGGTCGCCGAGGTCGCGCACCGTGGTCACCCCGGCCCGCAGCTGCTCGGCCGCGGCCCGGGCCATCGCCTCGAGCAGCGCGGCGTCGTCCCGGCCGGCGAGCGCGCCGACCGGGTCCGGGCCGGCGTCGAAGGAGAGGTGGACGTGGGTGTCGACGAGGCCGGGCAGCAGGGTCGCCCCGGGCAGGTCGACGAGCCGGGCGTCGTCCGGCACCACCGCGTCGCGGCCGTGCCGGACCTCGGCGACGCGGCCGCCCTCCACGAGCACGAGCGGGTCGTCGGTGCAGGTCGTGCCGTCGAAGAGGCGGGCGGCGCGCAGTGCGGTGCGGGTCATGGGGACTGTGTACGACCGTCCGGCGCGCAGGCCATCGTGGAAACCACGTATCCGTGGTACGGCTACGCGCTCAAGGGTGCGGGAGGCGGCGTGGAACCGAGGTTCGCCGGGCGGGCGGCCGAGCTCGAGGAGCTCGTCGCGCGGCTCGACGACGCCCTCGACGGGCGCGCCGGGACCGTGCTGCTGACCGGGGAGCCGGGGATCGGGAAGTCCCGGCTGGCCACCGAGTTCGCCCGGCTGGCGGGGACGCGCGCGGTGCCGGTGCTCTGGGGCGGGTGCACCGACGCGCCGGGGGCGCCCGCGTACTGGCCGTGGCGGCGGGCGCTGCGGTCCTGGCCCGGGGAGCTGCCCGCCGACCTCGCCCCCGTCGCGTCGGGCGGCGGGGGCGACGCGGGACCGGACGGCCGGTTCGCCCTCGCCGACGCCGTCACCCGGTTCCTCGCCGGGGCGGCGACGGGCACCGGGCTCGTCGTCGTGCTCGACGACCTGCAATGGGCGGACCCGCCCTCGACGGCCCTGCTCGGGCACCTCGCGCGGGAGGCGCCGGACGCCCGGCTGCTCGTCGTGGGCACCTGCCGCGCGGGCGCGCCGTCGGCCGGGCTGCCCGGCGTGCGGATGGAGCTGCGCGGGCTCACCGCCGACGAGGTCGGCTCCGCCCTGCCCGGCGTGCCGCCCGCGCGCGTCACGACCATCGCCGAGCGGTCCGACGGCAACCCGTTCCTCGTCGGCGAGCTCGTGCGGGCCTGGCGCGCGGGCACGCCGGACGACGCGGTGCCCGCCGCCGTCCGCGACGTCGTGCGCGCCCGCCTGGACCGGCTGCCCCGGGACTGCCGCGACCTGCTCGGGCCGGCCGCCGTGCTGGGCCGGGAGGTCGACCCCGACCTGCTCGGCGCCGTCGCAGGCCTGCCCGCGGGGCGCGTCGCCGACGACCTGGCACCCGCCGTGTCCGACGGCGTGCTGGAGCGCCCACCGGGCCGCACGGCGCTGCGCTTCTCCCACGACCTGCTCCGGGAGGCGGTGCTCGCCGACGCCGACGGCGCACGGGTCCACGCGCGCGCGGCCGAGGTGCTCGCTGCGCGCGCCGACGACCCCGACGTGCTGCCCGTCCTGGCCGCGCACGCGCTGGCCGGGCTGCCCCACGGGGACCGGGCGGCGGCGGTCGGCTGGGCCCGCCGGGCGGGCGGGCAGGCCACCGCCCGGCGCGCCCACGACGACGCCGCCCGCCTGTACGCGGGTGCGGTCGACGCGGGCCGCGGCGTGCTCGCCCCGGCCGAGCGCCTGGAGCTGCTGCTGGACCACGCGCAGGCGCTCGCCTGCTGCCACGACGTGACGGCGGCGGTGGCCGCCTGCCGGGCCGCGGCCGACCTGGCCCGGCACCTCGGCGACGCCGCCGCGCTCGGGACCGCGGCACTGGTCCTGCCGGGGGTGTCGCACGCGGACTGGCTCGACCTGGGGCGCGGCTGGTGCGAGGAGGCGCTCGCCGGGCTCCCCGACGGCGACGACCCGCTGCGCTGCCGGCTGCTCGCCCAGCTCGCCCACAGCGCGATCCTCGTCGCCGACACGGCCGTGGTCGCCGGGTCGAGCGCGGAGGCGCTGGCGATGGCCGAGCGGCTCGACGACCCGGCGGCCCTCCGGGAGGCCCTGCGCGCCCGCCAGCTCGCCCGGTCCGGGGCCGGCGGGTGCGCCGAGCGGCTCGTGCTGGGCGGGCGGCTGCTCGCCACCGCGGAGCGCACCGGCGACCCCGCGGACACGATGTGGGGGCACCTGTGGCGGTTCGACGCGCTGCTGCAGCTCGGCCGGGTCGCCGAGGCGGAGGAGGAGCTCGACCGCGTCGAGCCGGTCGTCGTCCGGCTGCGCAGGCCGCTGGCGCGGCTGCACCTGCTCCGCGGCCGGTTCGCCCTGCTGTTCGGGCGGGGCCGGTTCGCCGAGGCCGCGCAGGTCAACGAGGAGGCGCTGGCGCTGGCGCTGCGCGGCGGGGACGCCGGTGCGATCGGCACCGCGAGCGCCCTGCGGATCATCCTGGCCCGGTGCACCGGCGGGTCGCCGGGGGACCTCGGGTGGTTCCACGGCGCCCCCGAGCTGGACTCACCGTTCACCGCGCTCGCCCGCTGCGCCTACGGGGCACTGCTGCTGCAGCAGGGCGACCCGGACGGGGCGCGGACCTGGTTCGCGGGGCTGCCCGCGGCCGGATCCCCGCGGATCCCGGCGTTCCTCGACCTGCCGCTGGAGGCGTGGCGGGCCGACCTGGCCACCGACCTCGGCGACGCCGCGACCGCCGAGGCCTGCCACCGCCTGCTGCTGCCGCACGCGGACCTGCACGTCGTCGGCGGCGCCGGGGCGATCTCGACCCACGGCTCGGTGCGCGGCGCGCTCGGGGTGGCCGCGCTGGGGGCCGGCCGCCCGGACGCCGCCGTCCGGTACCTGGAGGCCGCGGTCGCCGCGAACGACGCCGCCGGACTCGTGCCCTGGGCCGCGCAGGCGCGCTACCGGCTGGCCGTCGCGCTGCGCGAGCGGAACCGCCGCGGGGACGCCGACGCCGCGCTGGCCGCCGCCCGCGCCGCCGAGGACGTCGCCCGCAGGCTCGGGATGGTCCCGCTGCGCGAGCGGGCCGCCGGGGTGGTCCGGGAACTGCGCGACGGGGGGGTGCTCAGCCCGCGGGAGACCGAGATCGCGCTGCTCGTCGGGCAGGGGCTGACCAACCGGCAGATCGCCGCGACCGCGCACATCTCCGAGCGCACCGTCGAGACCCACGTCCAGCACGTCCTGGCCAAGCTGGGCTTCACCGGCCGCACCCAGATCGCGGCGTGGGTGGCCCGGCGCGACCAGTAGGGTCTCGCCGGTGCGCCTCGTCATCGCCCGCTGCCAGGTCGACTACGTCGGTCGTCTCACCGCGCACCTGCCCATGGCGCCCCGGCTGCTGCTGGTCAAGGCGGACGGGTCGGTGAGCATCCACGCGGACGACCGCGCCTACAAGCCGCTGAACTGGATGAGCCCGCCGTGCTGGCTGGAGGAGCAGCCCGGCGTGTGGACCGTCCGCAACAAGGCCGACGAGTCGCTGGTCATCACGATAGACGAGGTGCTGCACGACTCCCGCCACGAGCTGGGCGTGGACCCGGGGCTGGTCAAGGACGGCGTCGAGGCCCACCTGCAGGAGCTGCTGGCCGCGCACCCGACCGCGCTGGGCGAGGGCTACACGCTGGTCCGCCGCGAGTACATGACCGCGATCGGGCCCGTCGACCTGCTCTGCCGCGACGCGGCGGGCCGCTCGGTCGCCATCGAGGTCAAGCGCCGCGGCGAGATCGACGGCGTCGAGCAGCTCACCCGCTACCTCGAGCTGATGAACCGCGACCCGCTGCTCGCCCCCGTCACCGGCGTCTACGCCGCCCAGCAGATCAAGCCGCAGGCCCGCACGCTGGCCGAGGACCGCGGCATCCGCTGCGTGGTCGTGGACTACGACGCGCTGCGCGGCACGGAGTCGCGGGACCTGCGGCTGTTCTGAGCGGGCCTACCCGGACTGCTCGCGGCCCTGCCAGGTCGTGACGCAGGCCCGGTTGCCCTGCGCGTCGGCGAGCACGACGAACGCGGGGGCCCGCTCGTCGCCGACCAGCGTCCCGCCCGCTGCCAGCGCGGCGGCGATGCGCTCGCCCGCCACCTCCGGCGGCACCCGCACGTCGAGGTGCCACCGCTGCGGGACCTCCCCGCCGCCCTCGGACGGCTGGAACCAGATCGTCGGGCCGGTGCCCGTCGGGTCGACGAGCTCGTCCGGGGCGCCGAGGTCGTAGCCCAGCACCGCGGCCCAGAACGGCCGGACGGCCGCGGCGTCGGGGGTGTCGAGCGCGAGCTCCAACCGGCTGAGGCCCTCGGTGCGGGCGGTCGCGCCGAGCTCGGCGGCGATCGCGGAGATCGCGCGGGCGAGGCGGACGTCGCGCCGCGTCAGGCCGCCGACGTCGTGCGAGGACAGCCGGACGTCGACCCGGCCCCAGTGCAGCCCCAGGTCGGGGTGGTGGTTCGCCTCCTCGGCCGCGGCCCCGATCCGGTTCACCAGCTCCAGCGCGGAGACGAAGTCGGCGGTGCGGAACCGGGCGTGCAGCTCGTCGAACATCGGGCGCCAGTCCGCGAGCCCCTCGCCGTCGACCTCGCCCGCGGTGAGCCGCTGCCTGTCCTCGTCGGTCATGGTCGCCGACCGTACCGGCCCGCGCGGGCCGCGGTCGGCCTGTGCGGACCGCACCCGGCGTCCTACTCTGCGGTAATGACCGCCACCGAAGCGCCGGCGCAGGCCACGTTCACCTCCACCGACCCGCGCACCGGCGAGGTCGTCGGCACGCACCCCGTCCACGACGCGGCCGCCGTGCAGGCCGCCGTCGCGCGTGCGGGCGACGCCGCGGCCTGGTGGGCCGGGCTCGGGTTCGACGGCCGCCGCGCCGTGCTCGACGAGTGGCGCCGCGCCCTGGTCCGCGGCCTGGACGCGCTGGCCCGCGTGGTCGTGTCGGAGACCGGCAAGCCGTTCGACGACGCGCGCCTGGAGCTGGTGCTCGCGATCGACCACCTCGACTGGGCGGCGAAGAACGCTCCGAAGGTGCTCGGGCGGCGCGGCGTGTCGTCCGGCCTGCTCATGGCCAACCAGGCCGCGACCGTCGAGTACCCGCCGCTGGGCGTCGTCGGCGTCATCGGGCCGTGGAACTACCCGGTCTTCACCCCGATGGGGTCCATCGCCTACGCGCTGGCCGCCGGCAACGCGGTCGTGTTCAAGCCCAGCGAGCTGACGCCCGGCGTCGGCGTCGCGCTCGCCGACTCGCTCGCCGAGATCGTCGCGGGCCGCCCGCTGTTCCAGGTCGTCACCGGCTTCGGCGAGACCGGCGCGGCGCTGTGCCGCTCCGGCGTCGCGAAGATCGCCTTCACCGGCTCCACGGCCACGGCCAAGCGCGTCATGGCCGCGTGCGCCGAGACGCTCACCCCGGTGCTCATGGAGTGCGGCGGCAAGGACGCGCTCATCGTCGACGCGGACGCCGATCTGGAGGCCGCCGCGGACGCCGCCGTGTGGGGCGGCATGTCCAACGCCGGGCAAACCTGCGTCGGCGTGGAGCGCGTCTACGTCGTCGACGCCGTGGCCGACGAGTTCACCGCGAAGGTGGTCGCGAAGACCCGGGCGCTCGAGCCCGGGCGCGAGTTCGGGCCGATGACGATGGAGTCGCAGACCGCCGTCGTGAAGGGGCAGATCGACGACGCCCTCGCGAAGGGCGCCCGGGCGCTCGTCGGCGGCGCGGGCAGCGCGGACGCCCGGCTCGTCGAGCCGGTCGTGCTCGCCGACGTGCCCGAGGACTCCACCGCCGTCACGGAGGAGACGTTCGGACCGCTGCTCGTCGTCAACCGGGTGCCCGACGTCGACGAGGCCGTGCGCCGCGCCAACGCCACCGGCTACGGGCTGGGGGCCACCGTGTTCTCGAAGGCCCGCGGCACCGAGATCGCGGCCCGGCTGCGCTGCGGGATGGTGGCCGTCAACTCCGTGATCTCCTTCGCCGGCATCCCGAGCCTGCCCTTCGGGGGAGTCGGGGACTCCGGCTTCGGCCGCATCCACGGCGAGGACGGGCTGCGCGAGTTCACCCGCCCGCAGGCCGTGGCGCGCCAGCGGTTCGCGCTGCCCATCGCGGTGACGAGCTTCCGGCGCACGTCGGCCGGGATGGGCGCGCTCCTGGGGCTGGTGAAGGTCCTGCGCGGTCGGTGAGGGGGCAGGCCGTTAGGGCCCTCACAGCGCCGCCCCCGCGGCGCGGCCGTCTGGGAGGATGCCGCGAAACCGTAGGCGTCGGAGGTAGCAGCGTGGCTAGAGAGTTCCGGACGGTCGGCGTGGTCGGCCTGGGCACCATGGGAGCGGGCATCGTCGAGGTGTTCGCCCGCAACGGGCTGCAGGTGATCGCCGCCGAGGTCGACGCGGAGGCCGTCGAGCGCGGCCGGGCCCACCTGGAGACCTCCACGTCGCGCGCCGTCGGCCGCGGCAAGCTGACGCAGGAGGACGCCGACGCCCTGCTGGGCCGCATCACCACCACGACGTCGCTGGCCGACCTGGCCGACGCCGACCTCGTCATCGAGGCCGTGCCGGAGAGCCTCGACCTCAAGGCGGCGATCTTCACCGAGCTCGACAAGGTGTGCCGCCCCGAGGCGATCCTGGCGTCCAACACCTCGTCGCTGTCGGTCACCGAGCTCGCCGTCCGCACGGGCCGCCCCGGCAAGGTCGTCGGGCTGCACTTCTTCAACCCCGCGCCGGTGCAGAAGCTCGTCGAGGTCGTGCGCACCGTCGTCACCGAGCAGGACGTGGCCGACGACGTCGCGGCCTTCGCCGCCACCCTGGACAAGGTGCCCGTCGTCATCGGCGACCGCGCCGGCTTCATCGCCAACGCGCTGCTGTTCGGCTACCTCAACCACGCGGCGAAGATGTACGAGAGCCGCTACGCCAGCCGCGAGGACCTCGACGCCGCCATGCGCTACGGCTGCGGCTACCCGATGGGCCCGCTCGCGCTGCTCGACCTGATCGGGCTCGACACGAGCTACGAGATCCTCGACACGATGTACAAGCAGTCCCGCAACCAGACCCACGCCCCCGCGCCGGTGCTCAAGCAGATGATCACCGCCGGGCTGCTCGGCCGGAAGTCGGGCCGCGGCTTCTACACCTACGCGAAGGCGCACAGCTCCGAGGTCGTGCCCGACGCGCTCACCCCGTCGGGCACCGTGCCCGACGACGTCACGATCCGCGACATCTCCCGGGTCGGCGTCGTCGGCACCGGCACCATGGCCTCCGGCATCGTGCAGGTGCTCGCGGCGGCCGGGCTGGACGTGGTCGTGCGCGGGCGCAGCGAGTCCAAGGTCGAGGCCTCGATCGCGGGGATCCGCAAGGCCCTGGACAAGGCCGTCGTCCGCGGGAAGGTCACCGAGGAGGACAAGGACGCGACGCTCGCGCGGATCACCGGCACCACGCGCCTGGAGGACTTCGCCGACGTCGACCTCGTCGTCGAGGCCATCGCCGAGGAGCTGGACGTCAAGCGCGCGGTGTTCGCCGCCCTCGACGAGATCTGCAAGCCCGGCGCCATCCTCGCCACCACCACGTCGTCGCTGCCGGTCGTCGAGTGCGCGGCGGTGACGTCGCGGCCGCAGGACGTCATCGGCATGCACTTCTTCAACCCGGCCCCGGTGATGAAGCTGGTGGAGGTCGTCTCCACGATCACCACGGCGCCGGACGTGGCCGCGTCGATCCTGGCGCTCTGCGAGCGGATCCGGAAGGTGCCGGTGAGCTGCGGGGACCGCGCCGGCTTCATCGTCAACGCGCTGCTGTTCCCCTACCTCAACGACGCGGTGAAGATGCTGGAGGCGCACTACGCCACGGCCGACGACATCGACGCCGCCATGAAGACCGGCTGCGCGCTGCCGATGGGGCCCTTCGAGCTGCTCGACGTCGTCGGCCTCGACGTGTCCCTGGCGATCGAGCGCTCGCTGTACCTGGAGTTCCGCGAGGCCGGGTTCGCGCCCGCGCCGCTGCTGGAGCACCTCGTGACCGCCGGGCGGCTCGGCCGCAAGACCGGCCACGGGTTCCGGGACTATGCCAGCCGCTGACCGTGCCGCTCGCTGACCGTGCCCCCGGCTGAACAGGGCCCCCGCTGATGGGCCGCGCGCACCGCAGGCGGGACGACCACGTCCCGCTGCGGTCCGCGTCGTTCACCCGCACCGAGTCGGGGCCGGACGGCGACTGGGTGGTCCGCAGCGTGCCCGGGGCGGCGTCGGCGCGGGCCTACCGCTGCCCGGGCTGCGACCAGGAGATCCCGGCGTCGACACCGCACGTGGTCGCCTGGCCTGCGGGGGAGTGGGGCTCGGTCGACGACCGGCGGCACTGGCACGCTGCCTGCTGGGCCTCCCGGGCGCACCGGCGCCCGGGGCGCCGGCGCTGAGGACCGGGCGCGGTCAGCGCCGGCCGGCGGAGGCGCGCTCGCGCGAGCCGTTCTCCCGGGGGACCTCGACGTCGGTGAGCGTGCCCGTGGCCGGCTCGGTGGCCGGCAGCGTCGGCGCGTCGTGGGGCACGCCGTTCGGCGCCCCGTGCGCGGTCTCGCCGAGGCTCGGGGGCCCCGCCGACTCGCCGGGCAGCGGGGCCAGCGCGTTGGCGACGCCGGTGAGGGCGGAGCGGGCGCCGTCGAGCTGGCGGGCGACCCGCTCGCGCAGCGCCGTCAGCTCCGCGACCCGGCGGTGGGCCTCGTCGACGACGCGGCGGGCCTCGGCCTGCGCGCGCGCCAGCTCCTCGCGGGCCCGCACGGCGTTGCTCGCGCGGGCCTCCTCGATCTCGCGCTGCGCCGCCTCCTGCTGGGCCGCGAGCGCGGCGAGCGCCTCGGTGCGGCGCTGGTCCATCGCGATCGAGAAGTCCTCCTCCTCGAGCGCGTGCCGCCGCTGGGCCTCGCCGAAGGCCTGGCGCTGCTCGGCGTCGGCCCGCTCCCGGGCCTCGCTGATCTCGCGCTCCACCGTCGTGCGCCGCTCGTCGAGCTCGGCGAGCGTGCGTGCCCGCTCGCCGGCCAGCCGCGCCTCCAGCTCGGCCTCCCGCTCGGAGAGCTCCTGCTCCAGCGCGGCCCGGCGGTCGGCCAGCTCACGCTCCACGGCCTCCCGGCGGTCGGTGATCTCCCGCTCCATCGCGATGCGGTCGGTGGCGATCTGCGCGCGCTCGCGCACGACCCGCTCCGCCAGCTCGGTGGCCTCCAGCTGGGCCGGCCCGAGCTTGGCCGCCGCCTCCTCCTTGGCGGCCGCGACGATCTGCGCGGCCTCCTGGGCGGCCTCCTGCTTGCGCTGGGCCGCCTCGGTCTCGGCCCGCGCGAGCATGTCGGCGACCTCGTCCTCGGCCAGGCGCAGCATCGAGCGCATCCGCTCGCTCATCCCCTGCACGCTCTGCGGGGGACCGGCGAGCGTCCGGACCTGCGCGCGGAGGCGTTCGGCCCGGGCGCGCGCGTCGTCCAGCTCACGCGAGAGCTGGGAGGCCTGGTCCACCGCCGCGTTGCGGTCGGCGGCCAGGATGCTGATCTCCGCATCGATCCGGCGCAGGTGCGCGTCCACCTGACCGGGGTCGTAGCCCCGGCGGACGAGCGCGAACCCGGAGTCGGACGGGGAGTCGGCGGGCTCCACTGGCATGGGGGTCACCGTACCGGGAGTGCCACGACCGGGCGTGGCACGCACTGCCCGTGGCGGCGCAGGTCACCCTGGCGGGGGGTGGAGCCCGCCCCGGCTCACACCCCGCGGAAGCGGTTGATCGCGTCGAGGTGGCGGGCCCGCTTCTCCGGGTCGGTGACCCCGAGGCCCTCCTCCGGGGACAGCGCGAGGACGCCGACCTTGCCCTGGTGGCTGTTGGTGTGGACGTCCAGGGCGGCCTGCCCGGTCTCCTCCAGCGGGTAGACCTTGGACAGCGTGGGGTGCACGAGACCCTTGTCGATGAGGCGGTTGGCCTCCCACGACTCGCGGTAGTTCGCGAAGTGCGAGGACAGGATCCGCTTGAGGTTCATCCACAGGTAGCGGTTGTCGTACTCGTGCATGTAGCCCGAGGTGGACGCGCAGGTGACGATGGTGCCGCCCTTGCGGGTGACGTACACGCTGGCGCCGAAGGTCTCGCGGCCCGGGTGCTCGAAGACGATGTCGGGGTCCTCGCCGCCGGTGAGCTCGCGGATCCGGGCCCCAAAGCGCTTCCACTCCTTCGGGTCCTGGGTCTTCTCGTCGGACCAGAAGCGGTAGCCCTCCGCGGACCGGTCGATGATCAGCTCGGCGCCCATCCGGCGGCAGATCTCGGCCTTCTCCGGCGAGGACACCACGCACACCGGGATCGCGCCGCCGTTGAGGGCGTACTGCGTGGCGTAGCTGCCCAGCCCGCCCGACGCGCCCCAGATGAGCACGACGTCGCCCTGCTTCATGTCGGCGCCGTTGCGGGAGACGAGCTGGCGGTAGGCGGTGCAGTTGACCAGGCCGGGGGAGGCGGCCTCCTCCCAGGTCAGGTGGGCGGGCTTGGGCATGAGCTGGTTGGCCTTGACCAGGGCCAGCTCGGCCAGGCCGCCGAAGTTGGTCTCGAAGCCCCAGATCCGCTGCTCCGGGTCCATCATCGTGTCGCCGTGCCCGTCGGGGCTCTCCAGCTCCACCGACAGGCAGTGCGCCACGACCTGGTCGCCCGGCTTCCAGCGGTTGACCCCCGGGCCGGTGCGCAGCACGACGCCGGCCAGGTCCGAGCCCACGACGTGGTAGGGCAGGTCGTGGCGCTTGGTCAGCTCGGACAGCCGGCCGTAGCGCTTGAGGAAGCCGAACGTGGAGACCGGCTCGAAGATCGAGGTCCAGACGGTGTTGTAGTTGATCGCGCTGGCCATCACGGCCACCACCGCCTCGCCCGGGCCCAGCTCCGGGGTCGCGACGTCGTCCAGGTGCAGGCTCTTGCGCGGGTCCTTGTCGCGGGACGGGATCCCGGCGAACATCTCCGTCTCGTCGGCGTGCACCGTGACCCCGCGGTAGTGGTCGGGCACGTCCAGACCGCCGAGGGCGTCGAACTGCCCGGCGAGAATGGCGTCGCGGATCTCCTGCACGGCTGGCCTCCGATGGCGAGAGTCGTGGGATGTCGCTTGGTATCCCAAATGTTACCGCGCAGTATGCTAGACGCTCCGCGCGCCCGGCACCCCCTCCGGGTGGTCAGGACCACCCGTCCGTACCGGTTCAGTGCCCGTGCGCGGCCGGTTCCACGAGCTCCACGAGCACGCCGCCGGCGTCCTTCGGGTGGAGGAAGTTGATGCGCGACTCGGCCGTGCCGCGGCGGGGCTCGTCGTAGAGGAGGCGCACGCCCTTGTCGCGCAGCGCCGCGCACGTCGCGTCGATGTCCTCCACGCGGTAGGCCATCTGTTGGATGCCCGGGCCGCTGCGCTCGAGGAACTTCCCGATGGGGGAGTCGGGCCGCAGCGGCGCGAGGAGCTGGATCGCGGCACCCGCGTCGCCCGGTGCGGAGAGCATGGCCTCGCGGACGCCCTGCTCCTCGTTCGTCTCCACGTGCGTGGCCACGAGGCCCAGGGTGTCGGCGTACCAGGCGATCGCCTCGTCGAGGTCGGCCACGGCGATACCCACGTGGTCGACCGCGGTGATCCTGTGCTGTCCCATGGCCGGAATGTAGCGGCCCGACGCTGTGACGTGCTGTTGTCCGCACCCGACCAGGTGTGCGCTCCGTCGCACCTGTGCCCGGCGTCACGGGGTCGGGGCCGTCACGACGCCCGCTCGGGCCGCCCGGCGCCGGGTATCGTCGCCCGAACCCTCGACCACACCACCGCAGTCGCTGGAGGTCCTCGTGTCCGAAACCGTCATCGTCGCCGGAGCCCGCACGCCGATGGGACGGTTGCTCGGCTCGCTCAAGGGCTTCTCCGGAGCGCAGCTGGGCGGCGTCGCCATCCAGGCCGCCGTCGAGCGCGCGGGCGTGGCCCCGGAGCAGGTGCAGTACGTGATCATGGGCCAGGTGCTCACCGCGGGCGCGGGCCAGATCCCGGCCCGTCAGGCCGCGGTCGCCGCCGGCATCCCGATGGACGTGCCCGCGCTCACCATCAACAAGGTGTGCCTGTCGGGCATCGACGCCATCGCGCTCGCCGACCAGCTCATCCGCGCCGGCGAGTTCGACATCGTCGTGGCCGGCGGCCAGGAGTCGATGACCCAGGCCCCGCACCTGCTGGGCAAGAGCCGCGAGGGCTTCAAGTACGGCGACGTCAGCATGCAGGACCACATGGCCCACGACGGCCTGTTCTGCGCGTTCGACCAGGTGGCGATGGGCGCGTCCACCGAGAAGTACAACAGCCGCTACGAGCTGACCCGCGCCGAGCAGGACGAGTTCGCCGCCGCCTCGCACCAGCGCGCGGCCGCCGCGGCGGAGAAGGGCCTGTTCGCCGAGGAGATCGCGCCGGTGTCGATCCCGCAGCGCAAGGGCGACCCGGTGGAGTTCGCGACCGACGAGGGCATCCGCGCGGACACGACGGCGGAGAGCCTGGGCAAGCTCCGCCCGGCCTTCTCCTCCGACGGCACCATCACGGCCGGCTCCGCCTCCCAGATCTCCGACGGCGCGGCGGCCGTGGTGGTCATGAGCAAGGCCAAGGCGGAGGAGCTGGGCCTGACCTGGCTCGCCGAGATCGGCGCGCACGGCGTGGTCGCCGGGCCCGACGCGAGCCTGCACGAGCAGCCGGCGAACGCCATCGCCAAGGCGTGCGAGAAGGAGGGCATCACGCCCGCCGACCTCGACCTGGTCGAGATCAACGAGGCCTTCGCCGCCGTCGGCGTGGTGTCCACCCGCAAGCTGGGGATCAGCCCGGACAAGGTCAACGTCAACGGCGGGGCGATCGCCCTGGGGCACCCCATCGGGATGTCCGGGGCGCGCATCGCCCTGCACCTCGCGCTGGAGCTGAAGCGGCGGGGCGGTGGCGTCGGCGCGGCGGCCCTGTGCGGCGGCGGCGGCCAGGGCGACGCCCTGATCGTGCGCGTCCCCGC
>JAPLAT010000220.1 GCA_026393175.1 Pseudonocardiales bacterium | reverse complement strand
CGCCCTGGCGCTGCGGCCACCGGACTGACAGATCACGTACAGCTCCTGCCCGGCGTAGCGGCCCGGGTCGGTGATCACCGCTCCAGCGGCACGTTCACCGCGCCCGGCACGTGCCCGGCCGCGACAGCACGCACACCGCTCGCGACGATCGCGACCCGGACCCGACCCAAGGCGGCGGACACCGCGGTGAGCCGGGTCAGCACCTCGGCGCAGTCCCACGACCGGAGTCACCTCCCACGTCGCCACCTTCACACTGGCAGCATACCCCCGGGAGTATGTGATCAGACTCTGGACACCGTGTGGCGCCCCGCAGGACCCCTCGATGCCCGCGACCGCGATCTCGTCCTCGGACAGACGCACCCACCTCGACAACCGGCCCCGTGGATCGCCGGCCACCCCGAGGAGGGAACCGGGTCCGGGTCCGGCGCCTCGCGCAGAGCGTCGCCGGCGAACGGGGGCCGGGCATCGGCTTCTCCGCGGACTCGGAGAAGATGAGGTCCCTGTCCCTGGGAGGCTTCCGTCCGCACCGCCCCGTCGGTCCTCTCCGATCGCCGACCGCGGCGACCTGCTGAGGGCCGCCGCCGGCTGTGCGCCGGCCCGACCGAACCGGAGAACCGTGCCGCACCGCACCGCCGCCGCCCTCGCGCTCACCGCCCTCCTCGCGGCCGGTTGCGCCGCCCCCGCTCCGACAGCCGGTCCGGCCTTCGCACATGTGCACGGCGTCGGCGTCGACCCCGGCGACGGCACGGTGTACGTCGCCTCCCACGACGGCCTGTTCCGCAGCGGCCCTGACGGGCTCGTACCGGCCGGTGCCGCCGGTCGCGACCTGATGGGCTTCACCGTCGCCGGGCCCGCCCGGTTCCTCTCCAGCGGCCACCCCGCGCCGGGCGACACGCTGCCCGAGCCGCTCGGGCTCGTGGAGAGCACCGACGGGGGCACGACCTGGACGCCGCTGTCGCTGACCGGTGAGGTCGACTTCCACGCCCTGGAGGTGGCCGGTACGACGGTGTACGGGTACGACGCCACCCACGGTCTGTTGCGGGCCAGTGCCGACGGGGGTCGCACCTGGGACGACCGGGCCGCCCTGCGGGCGCTCGACATCGCCGTGCACCCGGTGGACGGGCGGTCGGTGCTCGCGACGGTGGAGGGCGGCGTGGCGGCCAGCAGCGACGGCGGGCGGACGTTCGCGGCTCCCGCGGGCCCGCAGCTCGCCTACGTCTCCTGGGCGCCCGACGGTCAGGTGTTCGGGCTCGGCCTGGACAGCACCGTTCACGTCAGCACCGATCGCGGGGCGAGTTGGACCACCGCGGGAACGGTGCCGGGCGGGCGACCCCAGGCCGTGACCGCCACCCCCGACGGGCTGCTGGCGGCCACCGCGGGCGGGGTCTTCCGGTCGGTCGACGGTGGCATGTCGTTCACCCCGATCGCCTGACCTTTCCGTGCCCGGCAGACCGTCGTCCGATGCCGCGGGCCGCGCGCCGGGCCGGTGACCGCACGCGAGCCGTCGCGGGGTGACCCGACTCCCGGTCACCACCGCCGTACCGGCTCGGTGATCGTCCCCGGGGTGCCCGTCCGGCCCCCCGCCCCGCGCCGACCGGTCACCGCCGCGCTCTACGGTGTCGCGGTGGTCTCCCGCCCGACCAGGGTCGCTCCCGGCACCGTCGGCGACCTCGTCGTCGTGGCGTGCGCGGTCGCGCTGGTGTCCGCCGCCGCCGTCGTCGGTCGGGGGCTGCTGGCCGGGGGCACCGACATCTTCCTGCCCTGGCCGCCGCTGCTCGCCGCATGGCTCCCGCACATCGGCCCGGGCACGCCGGTCGCGGTGGCCGTCGCCCTGCTCGTGGTCCTGCGCGGGCCCGACCTGGCGGCCCGGCTGCCGTGGCGGCCGCTGCTGGGTGCGGCGTACGGGGCGGCGGTGGCGTGGACCCTCGGCCTCGCGCTGGTCGACGGCTGGCGGCGCGGGGTCGTGGAGCGGCTGTCCAGCAGCCAGGAGTACCTGCACGACGTGCCGCGGGTGGGCGACATCCCGACGATGCTGCGCACGTTCGACCAGTTCATCCTCACCGACGGGCCCGGGCACTGGACGACGCACGTGGGTGCCCACCCGCCAGGGGTGTTCCTGTTCTACGTGGTGCTGGACCGGCTGGGGCTGGGCGGGGGCGGCCCGGCCGGTGTGGTCACCGTCCTCGTCGGGGCCTCGGCGGGGGTGGCGGTCGCGGTGGCGGTGCGCGCCCTGGCCGGTGACGACCTCGCCCGACGGGTCCTGCCGTTCGCCGTGCTGTTCCCGGGGGCGGTGTGGGTGGGGGTGTCGGCCGACGGCATGTTCGCCGCGGTCCTGGCCTGGGGGGTCGCCCTCCTCGCGATCGGGGCCACCTCGGCCGGCCCCCGCGCGGACGGCGCGGCACTGACGGGCGGGCTGCTGCTGGGCTGGTCGCTGTACCAGTCCTACGGGCTCGTCCTGGGCGGCCTCGTCGCGCTGGCGGTGCTCGTCGCCACGCGGCGGTGGCGGGCGGCGGCGTGGGCGGCGCTCGGGGTGGGCGCGGTCGTGGCGGCGTTCACCGCGGCCGGGTTCTGGTGGTTCACCGGCCTGGGGCTCGTGCGGGTGATCTACGCGGCGAGCATCGCCTCGACCCGGCCGTACGCGTACTTCGTGTGGGCGAACCTCGCCGCGGTCACGTTCGCGGTGGGCCCGGCCGTGGTCGCGGGACTGCGTCGGGCGGTGGCCCGGCCGCGGGCCCTGCCGCTGGGGGCCGCGCTGCTGGCGGCGGGCGCGTTGGCGGCGCTCCTGCTCGCCGACGTCTCGGGACTGTCGAAGGCCGAGGTGGAACGGATCTGGCTGCCGTTCACGGTGTGGCTGGTGATCCCGTGCGCGCTGCTGCCACGGGCCCGGCCGTGGCTCGCCGCACAGGCCGGACTGGCGCTGGCGGTGAACCACCTGCTGCTCACGGTCTGGTGACGGCCGGCCCGTGCAGCGCGGGCAGCGCGGCCACGGCGGCGGCGAAGCGGGTGGTGGGGTCGAGCGCGGCCACCGCGACGGCGTCGGCGGCGGTGTCGACGTCGGCCAGCTCGGGCAGCAGGTCGACGCGCAGCCCGGCCGCCCGCAGGGCGGCGAGGGTGCGCGACCCGGTGTCGGCGCGCGAGGTGGGCACCGGGGCGACGAGGGCGGCCCGGCGCGGGTCGCGCAGGCCCAGCGCCCACCAGCCCCCGTCCGTGGCCGGGCCGAGCACGGCGTCCGGCCCGCCGCGGGCGGTCAGCCGCGCGGTGGCGTCGGCGAGCAGCCCGGGGTGCACCTGCGGGGTGTCCATGCCGAGCTGGAGCGACGCCGCGCCGGGTCGCCGGACCGCGGCGTCGGCGTGCGCGGCGGCGATCCG
>JAPLAT010000619.1 GCA_026393175.1 Pseudonocardiales bacterium | reverse complement strand
GCGACGGCGGTCGCGGACGCGCAGGCCTACCAGGCCCAGGCCCGGCGCGCCGACGAGCTCGCCGAGCTCGACCGGGCCAAGACCGAGTTCTTCACCGGGGTCAGCCACGAGCTGCGCACGCCGCTCACGCTCATCTCCGGTCCCGCCGAGGACGCGCTCGCCGACACCGCCGAGCCGCTGCCCGCGGCCCAGCGCGGCCGCCTGGAGCTGATCCGCCGCAACGGCGGGCGGTTGCGCAGGCTGGTCGACACGCTCCTGGAGTTCTCCCGGCTGGAGGGCGGCCAGGCCGTCCCGCAGCGCTCGCCGGTCGACCTCGCCGCGCTGACCCGCGGCATCGTCGAGTCCTTCGCCCCGGCCGTCACCCGGGCCGGGCTCGGGCTCGACGTCGACTGCCCGCCGCTGCCCGGCGCGGTCTCCGTCGACGCGGACATGTGGGAGAAGATCGTCCTCAACCTGCTGTCGAACGCCGTCAAGTACACCCGCACCGGCACGATCGCCGTCCGCCTCGCCCCGGCCGCGGACGACGGTGTGCGGCTCGACGTGACCGACACCGGCATCGGCGTCCCGGCCGCGGACGTGCCCCTGCTGTTCGAGCGGTTCCACCGGGTCGCCGGCGCGGCCGGGCGCAGCCACGAGGGCTCGGGGATCGGGCTGGCGCTGGTGGCGGAGCTGATCGGCCTGCACGGCGGGACCGCGACCGTGGACAGCACGCCCGGCATCGGCTCGACGTTCACCGTCACGCTGCCGCCGGACGCGCTCACCACCGAGCCCGCCCCGCCGCCGCGGATCTCCCCCGCCGCGGGCCTCTACCGCGACGAGGCGCTGCAGTGGAGCGGGGTGCTGGACGAGCCCGTGGACACCGCGGACACCGCGGTCACCGCGGCCGCGCCGGGCGCGACGGCCGGGGCCACCGTGCTCGTCGCGGAGGACAACGCCGACCTGCGCCACTTCCTCGCCGGCCTGCTGGAGCCGCACTACACGGTGCTGCTCACCGCGGACGGCACGACGGCACTGCACGAGGCCCGCACCCGCCGTCCCGACCTCGTGCTCACCGACGTGATGATGCCCGGGCTGGACGGGTTCGAGCTGCTCGCCGCGCTGCGCTCGCACCCGGCCACGGCCACCACGCCGGTGGTGATGCTCTCCGCGCGCGCCGGCGAGGAGGCCGCCATCTCCGGTCTCGCCGCCGGCGCGGACGACTACCTGGTCAAGCCGTTCTCCTCGGCCGACCTGCTGGCCAGGGTGCGGTCCAACCTGGAGCTCGCGCGGGTGCGCAACCACGAGTCCGCGTGGCGCACCGCCCTGGTCAACACGCTGCAGGACGGGCTGTTCGTCCTGGACGCCGACGGCACGGTGGTGGAGACCAACCAGGCCTTCCACGCGATCATGGGCCTCGGCGCCGAGGGGCTGCCCTTCGCGCCGCCGAACCCCTGGTGGCCCACCGACGCGCAGGACCCGCGCGACGCCGCCGTCGTGCTGGAGGCGTTCGCCCGGATGCGGGCCGACGGCCGCGGCCGGTTCCTGCTGCCGATGCGCCACCGCGACGGCCACCGCATCCTCGCCGACGTGTGGGTCGAGTCGGTGCTCGACAGGGACGGCTCGTCCCGGCTGTTCGTCGGCACCGTGCGCGACGTGACCCAGCAGCAGCGCGTCGCCGACCGCGACCGGCTGCTCGCCGACGCCGGGCGGCTGCTCGCGCAGCCCGGCCCGCTCGCCGAGCGCCTGGCGGACCTGGCGCGGGCGGCCCAGCCCGTGCTCGGCGGGCTGGTCGCGATCGCGCTGACCGGCCCGGACGGGCGGCAGCCGGTCGTCGCGCTGCACGGCAGGCACGGCGGCGGGCGGGTCGGCGTCCCGGGCGAGCTGGTCCTGGGCGAACCCTGGAGCGCCCACCACGGCCGGGGCGCCCCGTTCCTGCTCCCGCCCGGGGTCTGCCCGTTGGGGAACGGGGGCGGCGACGGCGGCGACGACGAGCCCGGGGACGGGCCGGCGCTGCTCGTCCCGCTGACGGCGGCCGGGCGCCCGGTGGGCACGCTGGTCGTCTGCGACACGCCGTCGACGCCCGACAGCAACGACATCGCCACCGCCGAGGAGCTGGGCAGGCGCATCGCGATGACGGTGGAGGCCCGGCGGCTCGCCGACCGCGAACGCCGGCTGCACGAGCTGACCGCGGCCCTCGCCGCGGCCGGCACGGTCGCGGTGGCGGCCCGGGTGCTCGTGTCCGGCATCGCCGACCTCACCGGGGCCGACTCGGTGGCCGCCCTCATCCACCGCCCCGACACCGGGCTGGAGCTGGTGCACCAGACCGGCCGCTCCGCCCGGCTCGACGAGCGCTACGGGCGGGTCCGCGTCGCGGAGCTGCCGCTGGTCATCGACGCGGTCGCCAGCGGGCGGGCCCGGTGGCTGCGCGAGGAGGAGTGGGCGCACGCGGCGCTGCCGCTGGCCGTGGGCGCCCGCGTCAGCGGTGTCCTGTCGGTGGCCTTCCCCGGGCCGCGCGCGTTCGACGAGGACGAGCAGGCGTTCCTCCGGACGATGGCCGGCGAGGCGGCGCTGGCGTTCGAGCGGGCCGCGCTGGCCGACGCCCGCCGCGACCTCGCCGACACCCTGCAGCACAGCCTGCTGCCGCCTGCACTGCCCGAGCACGAGCGGCTCCAGCTCGCCGCCCGCTACCTGCCGGCCGCGTCCGGCAGCCGCACCGGCGGCGACTGGTACGACGTGCTCGTCCTCGGCGACCGCGTCGCGATCGTGGTCGGCGACGTCGTCGGGCAGGGTCCCGGCGCGGCCGCGGTGATGGGCCAGCTGCGCAGCGCGCTGTCGGCCTACCTGCTGCGCACCACCTCCCCCGCCGAGGCGCTCGCCTGGCTCGACGGCTGGTCGCACCGCGTGCGCGGGGCCCGGGCCAGCACCGTCGTCTGCGTCGTCATCGACACCGCGTCCGGGGAGCTGCGCTGGGCCCGGGCCGGGCACCCGCCGCCGCTGGTCGTCGACGTGGCGGGCGAACCGCGGTTCCTGGAGGACGCCACGGGCACCGTGCTCGGGGTGGGCGGGGCGCCGCCCTTCGTGGAGGGCTCGGCCCTGCTGGCCACCGGCGACACCGTCCTGCTCTACACCGACGGGCTCGTCGAGCGGCGCGGCGAGCTGGTGGACGACGGGCTGGACCGGCTCGTCGCCGCCGTGCGCGGCGGCGGCCCGCTGACCCGGCTCGTCCCGGCCGTGCTGCACGCCGCGCTCGACGACGCCGGCCCGCCCGACGACATCGCGCTGGTGGCGGCCCGGCTGCGGCCGGGGCCGCTCGCCGGGGAGCGCCCCGCCCTGCCCGCCGCGCTGTCCGCCGTCCGCCGCGAGGTGAGCGCCTGGGGGCGGGCCACCGGGCTGAGCGACGACCAGCTCGACGACCTGCAGCTCGCCGTCGGCGAGGCCGTCGCGAACGCGGTCGAGCACGCCTACGCGGGCCGGGAGCCCGGCACCGTCCGCTACCACCTGGCCGCCGGCCCGGGCGGGGAGGTCGGCGTCGACGTGGCCGACGACGGCCGCTGGATCACACCGGGGGACCCCGGCTACCGGGGGCGCGGTCTCGTCGTCATCGGCGGGCTGGGGCGCGACGTCACCGTCGAGCACGGCGCCGACCGGCCGGGCACCCGCGTCCGCTTCACGCTGCCGCCCGACCCGGCGGCCACCCGCCCGGTCGCCGCGCCGCGCCCCGCCGCCGTCGAACCTCCCCCGCACACCCAGCTCCACGTCGACGGCGGCTCGCTGCGGCTCGTCGGCGAGCTCGACCTCGCCACGGTGCCGACGCTGCGCGAGCCGCTCCTCGCCGCGGTCCGGGCGGCGGACGGTGCGGTGGTGCTCGACCTCGTCGGGGTCACCTATCTCGCCAGCGCCGGCGTCAGCCTCCTCGTGGAGGCGGTCGGCGAGGACCACGGCCGGGTCCGGCTGCGCTGCGACCCCGAGGGCCCGGTGCGCCGGGTGCTGAGGCTGACCGGCCTGGAACGCCACCTCGACGGCGAGCGGCCGGCTCCGGGGGCGCCCGTGCCGGTGCACGGTGGGCCCTTCGTGCCCTGATACGGTTTCGGTGGTTTCCAGCCGTCCCCCCTGACCCCGCGGACGGCCCTGGTGTCGGCCGTGGCGAGGGCGGGGCGTGGTGCGGGGCGAGGACAGGCTGTGGTGCACACGGTTGCGCGAGGGCCGGTCGGTCGTCCTGCTGCCGCACGGCGACCTGGAGCTGGGCACCGAGCCGGTGCTGCGTGCGGCGCTGGACGCGGCCCTCGCGGAGTGCGGCCCGGGCGACGGCCTGGTCGTCGACCTGTCCGGCGTCGACTTCTGCGCCGCGCGGGGCCTGTCCGTGCTGATCGGGAGCGCGGACGCCTGTACCCGGCGCCGGGTACGGTTCTCGCTGCGCGGGTGCCCGGCGCAGGTCGAACGACTGCTGGACCTGCTCGGCCTGCGCGACCGGCTGGGCGCGCGGGACGCCGGTCCGCGCCCGGTGGAACGGTGACCGCCCAGGACACGACCGGCGACGAAGGGCTCCTCGTGCCGATCGACCCGACCGCGCTCACCACCAGCATCGCCCGGCTGGAGCAGGCCCAGGCCCAGGCGACGGACGCCGATCCGGCCGATCTGCTGCACCAGGTGCTGGAGTCCGCCCAGTCGCTGTTCGGGCTGTCCGGGCTCGGGCTGATGTTCATCGACGAGAACGAGGCGCTGCGCTACGTCGCGGCCACCAACACCGCCGTGCACGCGCTGGAGCGGGCGCAGGAGGAGCTCGGCGAGGGCCCGTGCGTGGACTCCCTCGTCCTGGACGAGGTCGTCTCGTGCGAGGACCTGTCGGTCGACGACCGGTACCGCGCCGTGGGCGCCGTCGTCGCCGCCCACGGGATCCGCGCGGTCCTGGGGGTGCCGGTGCGCCTGGGCGGGGCCGCGGTCGGCACGCTCAACGTGCACCGCGACCGGCCGCACGCCTGGGACGACTCCGACATCACCGCGATGCGGGCCTTCGCCACGATGGTCGAGGCGGTGCTGCGCACGCTGCTGGTCGCCCAGCGGCACAGCAGGCTGGCCGAGCAGCTCACCTACGCGCTGGAGAACCGCGTCGTCATCGAGCGCAGCATCGGCTTCCTCATGGCCCGTCACGGCTTCGACGCCGTCGCCGCGTTCGACGTGCTGCGCCGCGCCTCGCGCAGCACCCGGCGCAAGGTCGGCGAGGTCGCCGCGGACGTCCTGGCCGGGCGGGAGCTCCCCACCGCCTGACGCCCCACCGCGCCCCGGGCGGGCTCAGGTCGGCACGGGCGCGCGGCGACCCGGGCGCAGGGTCCCGGCGAGGACGGCCACCAGCACCACCGCCACCCCCGCAGCGACGGCGAGCACGGGCTGGCCCGCCCCGGACGCACCGATCGCGACGCCGGTGAAGGCCCAGAGCACGGCACCCGCGTAGGGCAGCAGGCCGCCGGTCCAGCGGAGGATCGCCGCGGCGGTGGCCGTGGCGCCGGCCAGGACGGCGAGCTGCGCGACGACCGCGACCGGGCCGGTGACCGGTGCCCCGCTGCCGGCCAGCGCCGTGGTCAGGTTCGCCCACACCGCGATCGACGTCCACCCGGTGTAGACGCCCAGCAGCCCCCACAGCAGGACGCGTCCGACCGGGGACCACCGCGCGACCTCGGCGCGGTCGGCCAGCGCGGCGCGCAGCGCCGTCAGCAGGCCGGCGAACATCGCCAGGAACACGAGGAGCGGCAGCCAGTTCGGTTCGACGAACGCCACCAGGAGCAGCCACACGGTGAAGCCCGCGAACACGACCGACAGCGGCCCGGCGAGGCGCCGGGTCAGGTCGGTGGGTCGCAGCAGCGCCCACACCGCGTAGCCCACCGACAGCACCTCGACGAGGCCCCAGATGGCGAACGTGTACCCGGCCGGGACGATCGGCGGCTCACCGGCGCGGTCGGCCTGCAGGAACGCGGCGTCCTGCACCGCCGGTACGAGGGGGGTCAGGACCTGCGCGAGCGCGAGGACCAGGAGGAGCAGGGGACGCCACATGGTCTCACTCCACTGTCGTTCTTCTCGATGATGGAGAGAGTGTGGCACGAGTGCCCCCCGCCCGCGCGTCCGGTGTGTGACCCTGTGCCGGTGATCGGACTGAGCAGCGAGGAGCAGGCGGTCGTCGCGGTCGTGCGGGAGTTCGTGGACCGCGAGGTCCGGCCGGTCGTGCGCGAGCTGGAACACGCGAACACCTACCCCGAGGACCTCATCGAGCAGATGAAACAGCTCGGCGTCTTCGGCCTGGCCATCCCCGAACCCTGGGGCGACGCCCCGGTCACCATGCCCTGCTACGCCCTGGTCACCGCCGAGCTCGCCCGCGGCTGGATGAGCCTGGCCGGCGCCATGGGCGGGCATACCGTCGTCGCGAAGCTCCTCCTCGCCTTCGGCACCGACGAGCAGAAACAACGCTGGTTGCCCCCGATGGCCACCGGCGAGGTGCGCGCCACCATGGCCCTCACCGAACCCGGCGGCGGGTCCGACCTCGCCGCCCTCACCACCTCCGCCCGCCGCGACGGCACGGACTACCTCGTCAACGGCACCAAGACCTGGATCACCAACTCCCGCCGCTCCCGGCTCATCGCCCTGCTCTGCCGCACCGACCCGCACGCCGAGCCCGCCCACCGCGGCATCTCGATCCTGCTCGTCGAGCACGGGCCCGGTCTCACCGTGTCCAAGGACCTGCCCAAGCTCGGCTACAAGGGCGTCGAGAGCTGCGAACTGCTCTTCGACGACCACCGCGTCCCCGCCACCGCGCTGCTCGGCGGCGAGGAGGGCCGCGGCTTCGCCCAGATGATGACCGGCCTGGAGACCGGGCGCATCCAGGTCGCCGCCCGCGCCCTCGGCGTCGCCACCGCCGCCTTCGACGACGCCCTGCGCTACGCCCAGGAACGCGAGACCTTCGGCCGCCCCATCTGGCAGCACCAGTCCATCGGCAACTACCTCGCCGACATGGCCACCAAGATCACCGCCGCCCGCCAGCTCGTGCTGCACGCCGCCGAACGCGTCCAACGCGGACAACGCGCCGACATGGAGGCCGGGATGGCCAAGCTGTTCGCGTCCGAGACCGCCATGGAGGTCGCGCTCAACGCCGTGCGCATCCACGGCGGCTACGGCTACTCCACCGAGTTCGACGTCGAACGCTACTTCCGCGACGCCCCCCTGATGATCGTCGGCGAGGGCACCAACGAGATCCAGCGCAACGTCATCGCCGCCCAGCTCGTCAAACGCGGCGGCCTGGGGATCTGAGCGGGCGGGGTCCGCTCACATCCCCAGCCACTCCCGGACCGCGGCGGTGTGCTCCCCGACCGCGGGCACCGCCCCCATCGGCGCCGGCCACGGCGCGGTGACCGGCGGCACCAGCGCGCGCACCGGGCCCGCCTCCGTCGCGACCTCCCGCCAGCGGTCGCGGGCGGCGAGCTGGGGGTGCGCGGCGAACTCGCGCATCGTGCGCTGCCGCGCCCAGGCGATCCCGGCGGCGTCCAGCCGCGCCTGCACGGTGGCGAGGTCCAGCGCGCCGAGCACCTCGGCGATCAGCGCGTCGAGCTCGGCGCGGTGCGCGACGCGGGCGGCGTTGCCGGCGAAGCGCGGGTCGTCGGCCAGGCCGGGGCGCTCCAGCACGACCGCGCAGAACGCGGCCCACTCCCGCTCGTTCTGCAGCCCGAGGTTCACGACCTCGCCGCCTGCGGTGGTGACCGGGCCGTAGGGGGCGATCGTGGAGTGGCTGGCCCCGGCCCGCGGGGGCTCGCTGCCGCCCAGCGACCAGTGGTAGGGGTAGCCCATCCACTCGCCCAGGGCCTCCAGCATCGACACCTCGATCGCCTGGCCCTCCCCCGTACGGTCGCGCTGGCGCAGGGCGGCGAGCACGCCGGAGAACGCGTACATGCCCGCGGCGATGTCGGCGACGGAGATGCCGGCCTTCACCGGCTCCTCCGGGGTGCCGGTCACCGAGACGAGCCCGGCCTCGCACTGGATCAGCAGGTCGTAGGCCTTGCGCTCGGCGTACGGGCCGTCGGCGCCGTAGCCGGAGACGTCGCAGGCCACCAGCCGCGGGAACCGGGCGAGCAGCTGCGCGGCGCTCACCCCGAGCCGCCGGGCCGCCGGCGGCGCGAGGTTCTGCACGACCACGTCGGCCCGCGCGAGCAGCGCGTCGAGCACGGCCCGGTCGCCGTCGTCCTTGAGGTCGAGCGCCACGCTCTCCTTCCCGCGGTTGAGCCAGACGAAGTGGCTGGACAGCGCGCCGTGCACCGCCCGGTCGTAGCCGCGGGCGAAGTCGCCGCCGCCGGGCCGCTCGACCTTGACGACCCGGGCGCCCAGGTCGGCGAGCTGGCGGGTGGCGAAGGGGGCGGCGACCGCCTGCTCCACGCCCACGACGAGCAACCCGGACAGGGGTCCTGCACCATCCATGCGGCCTTCCTACCGGAGTACTCCTTCCGGCGAGGGGCGGCACCGTGCATACTCGTCGGTAACGTACCGCGGGTAACACTCGGCGAAAGGGTCCCGGTGAGCGAGTTCGAGCATCTCGACGTGGTGATCGTGGGCGCGGGCCTGTCCGGCATCGGCGCGGCCTGCCGCCTGGAGGAGACCAACCCCGAGTCGACCTACGCGATCCTGGAGGCCCGCGACGCGATCGGCGGCACCTGGGACCTGTTCCGCTACCCGGGCGTCCGCTCGGACTCGGACATGTTCACATTGTCCTACCCGTTCCGGCCGTGGACCCGGCGCGAGTCGATGGCCGACGGCGCGCACATCCGCGACTACATCCGCGAGACCGCCGCCGAGACCGGCGTGGAGAAGCAGGTCCGCTTCGGCACGCGGGTGATCGGCGCGCAGTGGTCCACGGCGGAGGCCCGGTGGACGGTCCGCGTGGCCAACGCCGCCGGGGAGCAGACCCTGACCTGCGGGTTCCTCTACGTCTGCTCCGGCTACTACGACTACGCGGAGGGCCACCAGCCCCGGTGGGAGGGGCTCGAGGAGTTCGGCGGCACGCTCGTGCACCCGCAGTTCTGGCCCGACGACCTCGACTACGACGGCAAGCGCGTCGTCGTCATCGGCAGCGGCGCCACGGCCGTCACGCTCGTGCCGTCGATGACAGAGCGGGCCGCGCACGTGACGATGCTGCAGCGCTCCCCCAGCTACGTCGTCGAGCAGCCCTGGCGCGACCCCTTCGCCGACCTCGCGCGCCGCGTGCTCCCGGCCGGGGTCGCCCACACCGTCTCGCGCACCAAGAACATGCTGCTCGCGCAGGGCTTCTACCAGCTGTGCCGGCGCCGACCGGAGATCGCGAAGCGGCTGCTGCGCGCCGGGATCCTGCGCCGGCTGCCCGACACGGCGCTGGTGGACGAGCACTTCACCCCGCACTACGACCCGTGGGACCAGCGGCTGTGCGTCGTGCCCGGCGGGGACTTCCTGCGCGCGGTGAAGGCGGGCACCGCCTCGATCGTCACCGACCACATCGAGCGCTTCACCCCCACCGGGATCCGGCTGCGCTCGGGCCGGGAGATCGAGGCCGACGTCGTCGTCTCCGCCACCGGGCTGCGACTGCTCGCCCTGGGCGGCATCACGTTCGAGGTGGACGGCGCGCCGGTGGACCTCGCCGACACCGTCGCCTACCGCGGGTTCATGCTCACCGGGGTGCCGAACCTCGCGCTGTGCGTCGGCTACGTCAACGCGTCCTGGACGCTGCGCTCGGACCTCACGTCGCAGTACGTCTGCCGGGTGTTGCGACACATGCGCGACCGGGGCCTCGACGTCGTCACCGCGCCCGCCCCGCCGACGCCGCAGCGGCGCCCGCTGCTGGACCTGACCTCGGGCTACGTACAGCGCAGCATGGACGCCTTCCCCAAGCAGGGCACGGGCGGCGCGTGGCTGGTGCGGCAGAACTACGTGCTCGACCGGATCGCGGCCGCGCGGGCCGACCTCGGCTCCGAGCTGCACTACGCGCGGGCGGCGCAGCCGGTCTCGTCCTGACGCGCGGGCGGGTGGCCCGACCGGCGTGCGGCCGGCCCCAGTCGGCGATCGACCGGGTGGCCCACCCGGTCACCCACCGGAGTGACCCGGACACCCGGCGCAGACGGCCGACCGTTCGCCGCCACGTGCTGTAGTCGTCGGGTCGCCCTGTGCACCCGATCGGTACCGTCCGCACATGCTCGTCTGGGTGACCCTGTTCGCGGGGCTGGTCGTGCTCGCCGCCGGATCCGTCGCCGTCACGCGGGTCGACCGCCGCTGGCGGCCCCGCCACCAGCGGTGCTGCCGCTGCCAGGACGCGTGGTTCGGCGAGGGCAAGCTGTGCGACCGGTGCGGCGCCCGCGGCCGCGACGACGACCGGTTCGGGGAGCGGTACCGCGCCTTCCCCACCCACGGCTGGCAGGGCTACCTCGACACCGGGCCCATCCCGGTGGTCGACCTCCCCGTGCCGCGCCGGCCGGTCGAGGCCGCGGAGCAGGAGCGCGGCCGGCCCGCCGGGGACCACTCGTCGCCGCTGCGCCGCTCGTGAGTGCGGAGAAGTCGTAGACGCTCCTACGCGCGCCCGGGTGGCGCCGCCGCGACCAGGTCGAGGAGGCGGCGCACGCCGTCGCGGAGGCGGTCGGGAGCGTCGGGCTCGCCGGCCACCTGCCGCAGCAGGGCCTGCTGGAACAGGCCGTCGAACATCGCGTACGCGACGTCCTCCGGGACGGCCGGGGCGCGGCGGGAGAGCTCGGACCAGCGGCGCACCACGCGCCAGACCATCGCCTGCAGCGTGCCGTCGATCTCCTGGACGTCGGCGCGGAAGCAGGACTCGAACAGCGCCTGGGAGCGCAGGTCGTACCAGAGGCGGTGCATCGTCGCGTCGGCGACGAGCGTGGCCGCCATCGCCTCGGCGAAGCCCGCGGCCAGCCCGTCGGCGGTGGTCGCACCCTCGACGACCTCGTCGTAGCGCCGCACGCAGACCGCCTTGTAGCGGCGCACGCAGTAGGTGATGAGCTCGACCTTGTCGCGGAAGTAGTAGTGCAGCACGCCGTGCGAGAACGGCGACTCCTTCGCGATCTCGCGCAGGCTGGTGCGGGCGTAGCCGCGCTCGGCCAGCGTCCGGAGCGCCGCGTCCGCGAGCTCGCGGCGGCGCTCCTCGAACTTGTCGACCCTGACGGCGGCGGTCATCGCGGCCCAGGGTAACCCCGTCCGGGCCGTTCCTGGACACTCGTCCGAGGTTTCCTTGACAGTCGTCCAAACGGCCTCCTACGTTGTGGTCCACATCACCGGCGATGACGAGAGGCGACGACAGATGAGCCAGTTCGACCTGACGGGGAGGCGCGCGCTGGTCACCGGCGGCGCCCGCGGCCTGGGCGCCGGCGCGGCGCAGGCGCTCACCGCGGCCGGCGCGCGGGTGATGATCGCCGACGTCCTCAAGGACGTGGGCGAGCAGACGGCGTCGGGCCTGACGGGCGGGGGGTTCGTCGAGCTCGACGTCACCGACGACGCGGCGTGGGAGGCGGCCGTCGCGCACACCGTCGCCGAGCTCGGCGGGCTGGACGTGGTGGTGAACAACGCGGGGCTCGAGGTCACCCAGCTGCTCGTCGACACCGACCCCGACGAGCAGCGCCGCATGTACGACGTCAACGTCGTCGGCACGATGCTCGGCATCAAGCACGGCTTCCGCGCGATGCGCCCGGGCGGCGCCGCCGGGAACGGCGGCACGATCATCAACATCGCCTCGGTGGCCGCGACCATCGCGTTCCCCGCGATCGCGGGCTACTCCGGCACGAAGTCGGCGATCGACCGGATCACCCGCGTCGCGGCCATGGAGTCGGGCAAGCTCGGCTACGGCGTGCGGGTCAACTGCATCTACCCGGGCCTCGTCCCCACCGACATGGGCGTCAAGCTGGCCGTCGAGACCTCGGCGCTGGGCCTGTTCGAGAACCCCGACGCCGCCGTGGCCGCCGTCGTCGAGCTCACGCCGTCCGGCCGGCTCGCCGAGGTGTCCGACATCGCCGACGCGGTGACGTTCCTGGCCTCCGACGCGTCGCGCTTCGTCAACGGGATCGGCCTGCCGGTCGACGGCGGCATGGGCATGTGACCACCCGGTGAGCCTCACGCGCTACCTGGACAAGGGGGCGTCGCTCGGGCGCGACGCCCCCTGTCTGGTCACCGAGGACCGGACGCTGACCTACGGCGACGTCGTCGACCACAGCGTCGCGGTGGCCGCCGCGCTCGCCCGTGCCGGCGTGGCGGCCGGGGACAAGGTGGCGATCCTGTCGGGCAACGACCCGGTCGCGTTCGCCACCGTCTTCGGCATCGCCCGCCGCGGCGCCGTGTGGGTGCCGGTCAACCCGCGCAACGCGGCGGCGGAGAACCGGGAGCTGCTGGAGCTGTTCGACTGCGTCGCGCTGTTCCACGCCCCGGCCTACGCCGACCTGGTCGCCGAGATCGCCCCGGCGCTGCCGCTGCTGCACACCGTCGTGCCGCTCGCGGAGCTGGACGACTGGCTGGTCGGCGACCAGCCCGCGTACGACCCCACGCCGCCCGACGACACCGTGATGATCGTCGGCACCGGGGGCACCACCGGCCGGCCCAAGGGCGTGCAGCTCACCGACCGCACCATCGAGACGATGACGGCCCTGACGCTGATGGGCTATCCCTTCCTCCCGGGCCGCCCGGTGTACCTGGCGATGGCGCCGCTCACCCACGCCGCGGGGGTGCTGTGCTTCCCGGTGATGGCGCACGGCGGGCAGATCGTGGTCATGGCCGCACCCGACCTCGACGAGTTCCTGCGGCTGGTGCCCGCCCGCGGGGTGACCCACACGTTCCTCCCGCCGACGGTCATCTACATGCTGCTCGCCCACGAGGCGCTGGACGCGACGGACCTGTCCTCCCTGCGGTGCTTCTGGTACGGCGCGGCCCCCATGTCGCCGGCCCGACTGGAGGAGGCGCTGGCCCGGATCGGGCCGATGGCCCAGCTGTTCGGGCAGACCGAGGCGCCGATGATGGTGTCGATGATGAGCCCGGCCGACCACTACCGCCCCGACGGCACGGTCGCCGTCGAACGGCTGTCGTCGGCGGGCCGGCCCGCCCCGCTGGTCACCGTCGCGATCATGGCACCGGACGGGACCCTGCTCCCGCCGGGCGAGCGCGGCGAGATCGTCGTGCGCGGCTCCCTGGTCATGGCCGGGTACTACAAGGACCCGGAGGCGACGGCCGAGGCGTCGCGGTTCGGCTGGCACCACACCGGCGACATCGGCGTGCTCGACGCCGACGGCTGGCTCTCGGTCGTCGACCGGGCCAAGGACATGATCATCACCGGCGGCTTCAACGTCTACTCCGCCGAGGTGGAGCAGGCGCTGATGGCCCACGAGGCCGTCCGCGACTGCGGCGTGGTGGGGCGGCCCGACGAGAAGTGGGGCGAGCGGGTGGTCGCCGTCGTCCAGCTCCGGCCCGGCGCCGAGGTCGGCCCCGACGAGCTGATCGCGTTCGCGAAGGAGCGCATCGGGTCGGTCAAGGCGCCCAAGGAGGTGCTGTTCTGGCCGGACCTGCCGCGCTCCACCGTCGGGAAGGTGCTCCGCACGGCCATCCGGGAGCGCCTGCGGGAGTGACCCGCGAGTGACCGGCGGTTCACTGGTCGCGGTCCCGGGCGGGTGCGACACTGGCCGGCATGGCGCCGCCAGGGACCCCGCGCAGGCGCGATCCCGGGCGGCGCGAGCGGATCGTCGTCGCGGCGGCGGAGCTGGCCGCGCGGCGCGGGTTCGCCACGGTGGCGCTGTCGGAGATCGGCGCGGAGGCCGGGATCGTCGGCTCCGGGGTCTACCGGCACTTCGACAGCAAGCTCGCCGTGCTCGTCGCCGTGCTCGACCGGGGGATGGACCGGCTGGCCGACCGCGCCGCGGAGATCGTCCGCGCCGGCACCGACCCGCGCACCACGCTGACCGCCCTGGTGGACGACCACATCGCGGTGGCGATCACGGAGCGGGCCGCGCTCGCGGTCTACCACCGCGAGGTGCACACGCTGCCCGAGGAGGCCCGCCGGGGACTGCGCCGCCGCCAGCGCCTCTACGTGGAGGAGTGGGTGTCCGTGCTGGCCCCGCTGCGCCCGGACCTCGCCGACGCGGAGGTCCGCGTCCTCGTGCACGCCGCGATCGGCGCCATCCAGTCCACGCTGTCCTTCCGCAGCGGGCTGGCCGACGACCACCTCGCCCGCCTGCTGTCCACGGTGGCGCACGCCGGCCTGGGGGTGCCGGCCGCTCGTGAACCGTGAGTCACCGGGCTCGACCCCGGCGCCACGGTGACCGGATCGGGACCTCCGGGGTGGCCGGCACGAGCACCGTCGGGCGGTTGCGCCGACCGGGCGATCGACGCACACTCATCGTGATTTCGCACTCCGGCCCGTCACCCGTTCGACCGTTCCGGTCGGCGCAGATGCACGTGCGCGCACGCCCGGCCGGCCCGGGAGGGCAGGGTCGCGCGTGGACGGCACGACGAGGAGGTCGGGGATGCAGGCGAGGGGGCGCGGCCGAGCGTGCCGGCCGGTCGGGGTCACCTGCAGCAGCGACCAGCGCCGGCACCTCGTCGACGACGTCACGCTGACCACGGGCCGTGAGGGCAACGACGGCCGGTTCCAGGCGCTGTGCGGCCACACGGTGCTGGCGGCCTCGTTGGCCGACCCGCCGGGGCGCGACTGCCCGCTCTGCGAGGCCGTCCACACCCTGGCCCGCCCGGACGGGCGCGAGCGCAGGCCCGCCCGGTCCGACGCCTCCCCGGTGCACGCGCTGCGCCGGGTCGCGGGCGCCCTGTTCCGGCGGCCCTCCCCCGGCGGCTGACCCGGCCGGCCCGCCGCCGCGGGAGGATCGGCGCGTGCCGACCCCCGACGCCGTACCGAACTCCGTCATCGGCCGGACCATGACGCTGCTCGCGGCGTTCCGGCCGGCCGACACCGAGCTGACGCTCGCGGAGCTGACCCGCCGCACCGGCATCCCGAAACCGACGGTCCACCGGCTGGTCGGCGAGCTCGCCGCGTGGCAGGTCGTGGAGCGCACCGGCACGGGGATCCGCCTGGGCATGCGGCTGTTCGAGCTGGGCACGATGGCACCCCGGCAGCGGGGCCTGCGCGAGACGGCCGCCCCGTTCCTGGCCGACCTGTTCGAGGCCACGCACGAGACCGTGCACCTCGCCGTGCCCGACGGGGTCGAGGTCGTCTACGTCGAGAAGATCGACAGCCGCCGGGCGCCCGCCGTGCCGTCGCGGGTGGGCGGGCGGATGCCGGCCCACTGCACCGGCGTCGGCAAGGCCCTGCTCGCGTTCGCCCCGCCCGGGCGGCTCGCCGAGGTCGTCGCGGCCGGGCTCACGCGGCGAACCCCGCGCACGGTCGTCGCCCCCGGGCACCTGGCCCGCGACCTCGCGCTCATCGCCGAACGCGGCATCGCCGAGGAGCACGAGGAGTCGGCGCCGGGCATCGCCTGCGTCGCCGCCCCGGTCCTGGGCACCGACGGGATCGCCGTCGCCGCCGTGTCCATCACCGGCTGGGCCACCCGCCTCGACACCGCGCGCCTGGCCCCCGCCGTGCGCACCGCGGCGCTGGGGATCTCCCGCCTCCTCCGCGCGGGCGGGGTGGACCCGGCCCGCTGACGGGGGCTGTTCCGTGGGCCCGCCGACGGAGCCGTCCCCGGCCGCCGGCCCGGACCGGACGCGGCGGTCCCGGGGCCGGCGGGCCGGATAGCCTGGGGGCGTGCCGGACCTGCACACCGCCGACGACGTCCTGGCCGCCCTGCAGGCGCACGCCGACCCCGGCGAGCTGCCGACGGTGCGCCGCAGGCTCGCGCCGGACGAGCCCGCGATCGGGATGCGGATGCGCGACGTGTTCGCCACCGCGAAGGCCGCCGCGGCCCTGCCCGACCGCGAGATCGTCACGCTGCTGGCCGACCCGCGCTACGAGGCCCGGCTGGCCGCGTTCTGCGTGCTCGACGTCCGCGCCCGCCGTCCCCGGGCCACCGCCGACGAGCGCCGCACGCTGTACGAGCTCTACCTCGGCCACCACGACCGGATCACCACCTGGGACATGGTCGACCGGGCCGCACCCAGCGTCGTCGGCGGGTACCTGCTCGGGCGCCCGGCCGACCCGCTGGTCGAGCTCGCCGGGTCGGCCGACCCGCTGCGCCGCCGCACCGCGATCACCGCGCCGCTGTGGTTCGTCCGCTACGGCGATCCCGGGGACCTGGGCCCGCTGTTCACCGTCGCCGCGTTGCTGGCGGGCGACCCCGACCCGGTCGTGCACCGGGCCGTCGGGATCGCCCTCAAGCACGCCGGCGGCCGCGACCCGGACG
>JAPLAT010000507.1 GCA_026393175.1 Pseudonocardiales bacterium | reverse complement strand
CTGCCGCTGCTGCTGCTCGCGACCGTCCCGAGCGGCCGCGAGTGGGGCCTCGACGGGCGGCTCGCGGCGCGGTTCGGCGACCGCTGGCCCTTCTGACCCCGGACGCGTCGCGCGCGCTCCGGTCCGCCGTACCCCCGCAGCATCCGACCCGGAGGAGCCCCGCGTGCCCGTCGCCCGGACCGTCACGACCGTCCTCGCCGCCGCAGCCCTGGCGCTGCTCACGGCGTGCGGCGGCGCGCCCGCCCCCGGGGAGGGCCGCGAGCTGGTGATCAGCGCGATCCCCGACCAGGACCCGGAGAAGCTGCAGCGCCTCTACGGCCAGGTCGGCGAGTACCTCGGCGAGCGGCTCGGGGTGCCCGTGACCTACCGGCCGGTCACCGACTACACGGCCTCGGTCACCGCGTTCCGCCGCGGCGACCTCGACGCCGTGTTCTTCGGCGGGCTCAGCGGGGTCCAGGCCCGGCGGGCGGTGCCCGGCACGACACTGCTCGCCCAGCGCGACATCGACGAGCGATTCCGCAGCGTGTTCGTCGCGGGCGCGGGAACGGGCGTCGGCCCGGTACCCGACGTCGCCGGCCTCGCCGCCCTGCGCGGCCGCTCGCTCACCTTCGGCAGCGAGGTCTCGACGTCCGGGCGGCTCATGCCGCAGTTCTTCCTCGACCGGGCCGGGGTGGCGGTGGGCGACCTGGCGGGCGAGCCCGGCTTCTCCGGCTCCCACGACTCCACCATCGCGCTCGTCGCGGCCGGCACCTACGAGGTGGGCGCGCTGAGCGCGTCGGTGTGGGACGCCAGGGTGGCCGACGGCACGGTGGACCCGACCGCGGTGGTGGAGGTCTTCCGGACCCCGCCCTACCACGACTACCACTGGGTCGGCGGTCCCGATCTCGACACCGACTTCGGCGCCGGTTTCACCGACCGGCTGCGCACCGCCCTGCTCGAGCTCGACGGCAGCGACCCGCGGGAGACCGCCATCCTCGACCTGTTCACCGCGGGCGCGTTCGTGCCGACCGTGCCGGAGAACTACGCCGACATCGAGACCGTGGCCGGCGAGCTCGGCCTGCTGCGGTAGGCCCGGCCGTGACCGTCGACCTGCGGGGCGTCACCGTGCGCTTCGGCGACCGGGTCGCCCTCGACGACGTCGACCTGACCGTCGGCGCGGGCGAGCGCGTCGCCGTGATCGGACCCAGCGGTGCGGGCAAGAGCACGCTGGTCCGGTTGCTCAACGGCACGGCACCGGCCACCGGGGGTGCCGTCCGCGTCCTGGGCAGCGACCTCGCCGGCGCCACACCGCGGGCCAGGCGGGCGGTGCAGCGCCGCATCGGCACCGTCCACCAGCAGTTCCACCTGGTCGGGGAGCTCCGGGTGGTGCACAACGTCAACGCCGGGCGGCTCGGGGAGTGGTCGGCCTGGCGGGCCCTGACCTCGCTGGTGGCGCCGCGGGACGTGCCGGCGGCGCGCGCCGCGCTCGACCGCGTCGGCCTGGCCGACCGGCTCGACCAGCGGACCTCCACGCTGTCCGGCGGGGAGCAGCAGCGGGTCGCGATCGCCCGCGTGCTGGTGCAGCGGCCCGCCCTGGTGCTCGCCGACGAGCCCGTCGCGAGCCTCGACCCGGCCCGCGCGGCCGAGATCGTCGACCTGCTGCACGAGGTCGTCACCGACACCGGGGCCACGCTGCTCGCCAGCCTGCACGACGTGGACCTGGCCCGCCGCGGCTTCGACCGCGTGCTCGGCCTGCGGGAGGGGCGCGTGCGGTTCGACGTCGCGCCCGGTCGGCTGACCGCCGCGATGACCGACGCCCTGTACGAGCTGACGCCGCGGTGACGAGGAGGGCGGAGCTGATCGAGCCCGTCCTGCGGGAGGCCGGGGCCCCGGTCACGCGGGGCGGCCCGCGCCGGCGCCGGTGGGCGGTGGTCGCGGTCCTGCTCGTGCTGGGGTCGTTCGCGGTCGCGCTGGCCGGGGTGCGGGACGGTGACCTGGTACGCGCCACGGGGCTGCGCCAGGTGGCGGAGTTCTTCGCCGCCGCCGCGGCGCCCGAGCTGGCGCCCGGGTTCCTCGCCCTCACGGCAGGCGCGGCTGCGACGACGCTGGCGTTCGCGGTGCTCGGCACGGGGCTGTGCCTGGTGCTCGGCGCCGTCGGCGGGGTGCTGGCCTCCCGCACGTGGTGGCGCCTCGCGGGGCGGAGCGCCGGGCCGACCCGCGGCCACCGCTGGGCCTGGCTCGCGGCGCGCGGCGGGCTCGTCGTGCCGCGGGGCGTCCACGAGGTCGTCTGGGGCCTGTTCCTGCTCAGCGTCCTGGGCATCGAGCCGGTGGTCGCCGTGCTGGCGATCGCCATCCCGTTCGGCGCCATCACCGCGAAGGTCGTCGCCGAGGCCCTCGACGACGTCGACCCCCGGCCCGCGGACGCGCTGCTCGCGGCCGGCGCCGGCCGGGCGACGGCGTTCGCCTACGGCGTGCTGCCCGCCGCCGCGGGCGAGCTCACCTCCTACGCCTTCTACCGGCTCGACTGCGCCGTCCGCAGCGCCGCGGTGCTGGGGCTGATCGGTGCGGGCGGCCTGGGGTTCCAGCTGCAGCTCAGCTTCACCGCGCTGCGCTACGGCGAGATCTGGACGCTGCTCTACGCGCTCATCGCGCTCAGCCTGCTCGCCGACACCTGGGGCGCGGCCGTGCGTGACCGCCTGGCCGCCCGCTCGGGGCACCCGCGGGCCGGGCGCGACCGGTTCGTCACCGGCTCGATCCTGGTGGCGCTCGCCGCGCTGCCCGCCGCCGCGTGGTGGGTCGCGCTCGACCTGGCGCCGCTCGCGGAGGCTCGCTCCTGGGAGCTGGCCGGAGAGCTCGTCGCCGCCTCCTTCCCGCCGACGCTGGGCGCCGGGCCCAGCGGCCCGGGCGGCTCCGGGGCCGGCGGGCTGACCGGGCTGCTCGTGCTGTCCGCCGAGACGCTCGCCATGTCCGTGCTCGCGATCCTGCTGGCCTTCGCCTGCGGCGTGCTGCTCGCGGCGCCCGCGGCCCGGCCCGACGACCGGCGGCGCGCGCGGCTGCGGGGGCTGGTGGCGGCGGCGGTGCGGCTGCTGCTGGTGGTGCTGCGGGCGGTGCCGCCGCCGGTGTGGGCGCTGGTCGCGCTGTTCGTGTTCGTGCCGGGGATCCTGCCGGGCGCCGTCGCCCTGGGCGTCTACACCGCGGGGGTGCTCGGGCGGCTGATGGCGGAGTCGATCGAGAACCTGGACCGGCGCGCGGCCCGTGCCCTGCGCGCGCAGGGCGCGTCGGGCGTGCAGGTCTTCGGCTATGCCGTCCTGCCGGCCGCGGCCCCGCGGTTCGCCGCCTACGGGACCTACCGCTGGGAGGTGACGATCCGGGAGACCGTCGTCGTCGGCGTGGTGGGCGGCGGCGGGCTGGGCGTGCTGCTGCAGACCCAGCTCGCGCTGTTCGACTACGGCGGTGCCGTCACGACGATCGGCTCCCTGCTGGTGCTCACGATGCTGGTCGACCTGGTCGGCACGGGGCTGCGACGTGCCGTGCGGTAGGGCCCGGCGTCAGCGCCGCAGCGCCAGCCAGGTGAAGGGCTGCACCGCACCGGTCGGGGTGACGTGCTCCTCCCGCCGCTCCGCGACGACCCGCAGTCCGGGGCCGAGCGCGGCGGCCAGCTCCTCGGGCCCGTAGCGGGCGGTCGGCAGCCCCGAACACTGCTCGGGGCCGTCGTGGGCGAACGTGCCCACCACGACCAGGGCGCCCGGCGCGAGCGCGATCTCGAGCAGGTCGCGGTAGCGCGCGCGGTCGGCCGCATCGGTGAGGAAGTGGAACACCGCCCGGTCGTGCCACAGGCCGAAACGCCGGTCGGGCACCCAGTCCAGGACGTCGACGACGGTCCAGCGCACGCGCCGCGCGGCGGGGCCGAGCCGGGCGCGGGAGTGGGCGAGCCCGTCGTCGGACACGTCGAGCGCGGTGACGTCGGTGAAGCCGCGGGCCAGCAGTGCGTCGACGAGCCGGGACGCACCGGCACCGACGTCCACCGCGGGCAGTTCGGGGTCCAGCCCGGCCGCGGAGTCGATCAGGGCCAGCGCCGGCGAGGGCTCGGCGGAGTACCAGCTGACCTGCGTGTCGCCTCGCCGCGTGTAGGTCTCGGCCCAGTGCTGCGCCCTGTCGACGTCCGTCGTCACGCACGCATCGTACGATGTTCCACAGATCATTGGAGGAACGTCGTGGGCGACGCGCGCAAGACCGAGCTGTACGACGGGGTGGCCCGTGTCGGGCACGCCCTGGCCAGCGGACGGCGGCTGGAGCTGCTCGACCTGCTGGCCCAGGGACCGCGCGGCGTGGCCGAGCTGGCGTCCGTCGCCGGGCTCAAGATGACGACCGCGTCGGCGCACCTGCAGGTGCTGCGCCGCGCCGGCCTCGTCCGCGCCTGCCGCTCGGGGACCTCCGTCCGGTACACCCTCGCCGACGACGCCGTCGCGTCCCTGTACCTGCGGCTGCGCGAGGTCGCCGCCCGGCTCCCCGACGTCGACCGCGCCCGGCACGCCCACCTCGGCACGGCCGCGGGCGCCGACACGGACGAGGTCGGCCGCACCGAGCTGCTGCGCCGGGCCGCGGCCGGGGAGGTCGTCGTCCTCGACGTCCGGCCGGAGGCCGAGTACCGCGCCGGGCACGTCCCGGGAGCGGTCTGCATCCCGATCGACGAGCTGGCCGCCCGCCTCGACGAGCTGCCCGCCGACCGGGAGGTCGTCGCCTACTGCCGCGGCGCGTTCTGCGTCTTCGCCCACGACGCCGTCCGGCTGCTCCGTGCGGCCGGGCGGCGCGCCGTGCGGCTGGAGGACGGCATGCTCGAGTGGCGCCTCGCCGCGTGCCCGGTGGCCGCGTGACCCCCGACGCCGACCTCCCGCTGCTGCAGGCCAAGGACCACGCGGCCCCGTCGCTGTTCGAGCCGGGGAACCTGCTGCGCGAGGCCCGCCGCCAGAAGGGCCTCCCCGACGTGGCCGTGCCCGCCGTCGCCCTGCTCGACCCGGACGGCGACATCGTCCGCCACCTGGTGGCCAGCGGTCGCGGGCGCCGCCACCCGGGGTGGGCCTGCTACCACACCGACATGTGGGTCACCGAGATCGACGGCATCGAGATCGGCGTGGTCGGTACGGCCGTCGGAGCCCCGTTCGCCGTGCTCGTGGCCGAGCAGCTCGCCGCGTCCGGGGCCGAGCTCGTCGTCAGCATCACCTCGGCCGGGCAGATCGGCCCGCCCGTCGACCTGCCCTGCTTCGTGCTGATCGATCGGGCACTGCGTGACGAGGGCACCAGCCACCACTACCTCCCGCCCGGCCGCTGGAGCCGGCTCGACCCGACCCTCGCGGCCACGCTCGACGGCGCGTTCACCAGCCTGCCCGAGCCCGTGCTGACCGGATCCTCCTGGACCACCGACGCGCCGTACCGCGAGACCGCCACCGCCGTCCGGGCCGCCGAACGGGCCGGCGTCGTCTGTGTGGAGATGGAGGCTGCGGCCCTCTACGCCTATGCGGCCGCGCGGGGCCGCGCCGTCGTCTGCCTGGCGCACGTCACCAACACCATGGCCACCGACGGCGACGACTTCGAGAAGGGGGCCGACAACGGCGCGCGCGACGCGCTCGCCGTCGCCTCCACGGTCGCCGCGGCCCTGCGGTGAGGCCGGTCGGACGTCGGGACGAGGGAACCCGGTCGCCTCGCCGGTGACGGGCGGTACCGGAGCCGCCGGATCCCGTGGACGTGCTCCGGCCGGGACGAGATGACGGACCGGTCCGCTCACCGGACCTGCGGGATCCGGCGGACGCGCACCCGCCCCTAGCGTCGGGCCATGGGCGCAGTGGGGCCGGAGGGCCGGTTCGTGCAGGCGGGCGACGTGCGGTTCCACCTCCTCGAGAGGGGCACCGGCGCGGCGACGGTGTTCCTGCACGGGGGCGGGCCGGGCTGCACGGCGTGGACGGACTTCGGCCCGGTGGTCCCGCTGTTCGCGGCCGACCGGCGCTGCCTGCTCGTGGACCTGCTGCAGTACGGCCGCTCGTCCAAGACCCGGATCACCGGCCCGATGTGGGACTTCCACGCCGACCGCACCGCCCTGCTGCTCGACGCGCTGGGCCTCGACCGGGCCGACCTCGTCTGCAACTCCTGGGGCGGCACGATCGCGCTGGCCACGGCGGCCCGCCATCCCGACCGGGTCCGCCGCCTCGTCGTCACCGGGAGCATGCCGGTCTTCCACGGCGCCACCGCACCGCTGCCCGAGGGCGGGCGGCGCGGCCGCAACGCCCGCGACGCCTACTACGGCGGCACCGGCCCGACGCGGGAGAAGATGCGCGACCTGATGGCCCGGCTGGAGTGGTTCGACCCGGCCGCGATCCCGGACGAGACCGTCGACCTGCGCTTCGCGCAGAGCCTGGACCCCGAGGAGATGGCGCTGGCCGCCGCGTCGGACTCGCCCCGCGGCGAGTGGCAGGACCTCTCCGACGTCCTCCCGGCCATCACGGCCCCCACGCTGTTCTGCTGGGGCATGCACGACGCCTTCCTCACCCCCGACTACCCGCTGATGCTGGCCTCGCGGATGCCCCACGGGCACCTCTACGTCATGGACCGGGCGGGCCACCACCTGCAGGAGGAGCGCCCGCGGGAGTACCACGCGGTCGTCAGCGCCTGGCTGGACGCCGGGTGAGCCGTCAGCGGGCCGCGGTCTCCCGGGCGTGGCTCACCGCGGGTCCCTCCAGCCTGGCGCGCAGGGCGAAGAAGACGTCCGAGGCCTGCTGGCCCTCCCAGTCCGCGGGCAGGAGCGCGAGCGGCAGACCCGGGTCGAGGTAGGGAAACTTGCGCCACTGGTTGAGCAGCAGCGTGTAGTCCACGAACGCCGCGCGCGGCTCCGGCCTGCGCCGCCCGGACCACCGCTCGCGGACCGGCAGCCAGTGCTGCAGGAACCCCGCGTACATCTCCCGCAGGCCGTCGAGGTCCCAGCAGCGCTCGACGAGTTCCGGGGTGGGCTCGAACCCGACGTGGTTGCCGACGAACACCGTCACGTACTTCTCGAAACCCAGGTTCTGCACGCTCTCGGTGAGCTCGGCGAGCAGCCGCGCCGGCCCGATCCACAGGCCGCTCGACAGGTTGCCGCACCCGAGCCACGACAGCCGGGAGCGCAGCGTGTAGCGGCGGTCGCGCTCGTGCTCCGGCACGGAGAACGACACCAGGACCCAGCCGTCGGCGGTGCTGGCCCGGCCCGCCGTGGAGAAGATGCGGCGGTCGGCCTCGTCGAGCAGCGGCTCGGCCGCCTCCGTGAGCCGGTAGCCGCGCACCCCGTCACGCCGCTCGGGCGCGAGCAGGCCGCGCCGGGTGATGCGGTGCACGGCCGAGCGGACCGCCTGCTCGTCCACCCCGAGCTCCCCGAGCAGGGTGACCATGGCCGCGACCGGCATCCACCCGCCGAGCGGGCGCATGTAGGCGCCGGCGACGTCCAGCACGAGGCTGCCGGGACGGCCCTCCGCGCCACCCTCGGCACCGGCGTCGGCGGCACCCCGGCGGGGTGTCGTGGCGGTGGAGGGTGTGCCCGTGGACCAGTACTCGCGTTGCGGCATCAGGACCGGATTGTCGCTCACCGCGGACCGGACAGCGCGTGGACCCCCGCCGCGCGGACGCCGCGTCGATCGCTCGCCCGCGCGCCCGGTCACCCCGCCGCGCTGACGAGCGGGGGCGCGGCGCGGCTCGGGCCGGTGACGGTGACGCCCCGCTCGGCCGGCGCCGCGGGATCGGCCGGGTCGCCGGGGCCGAGCACGGCGCGGGC
>JAPLAT010000417.1 GCA_026393175.1 Pseudonocardiales bacterium | reverse complement strand
CCCGGCCATGCCCGGTGAGGTGCCCGCCGTGCCCGGCGAGGTCCCGGCCGTGCCCGGCGAGGTCCCGGCCGTGCCCGGTGAGGTCCCCGCCGTGCCCGGCGAGCTGCCGGCCGACGTCCCGGCGCTGCCCGGGGCGCCCGCCCTGCCCAACCCGGCCGGAGCCGTCCCCGACCCGGCGGGCGCGCTGCCCGACCCGGCCGGCGCGCTCCCCGCTCCGGCCCTCCCCGGCGGCCTCGGGGTGCCGACCCCGTAGACCGGACCGGCGCACCGCCCCGCCATGCCCTCGACGCCCGGCCGGAGCACCGGCCGGGCGTCGTGGTGCCGGGCTCAGGCCTCGCGGGCGCGCAGCATCCCGGGGTCCAGGTCGACGAGCGGGAGCCCGGGCGCCGGGGGCGGCTCGTCGGGGCGGGCCCGCACGGCGTTGCGCCCGGAGTCCTTCGCGGCGTACAGCGCCGCGTCGGCGACCTCGAGGAGCCGCTCGAGATCGGCCCCGTCGCGGGGCAGCGTGGCCACGCCCGCGGAGATGGTGACCCGGGCCGTGCCGTCGTCGATCTCCGGACGCAGCGCCGCGATCCGCCTGCGGATGCGGTCGGCCACGTGCAGCGCGCCCTCGTCGGGGTCGTCCCCCGCGATGTCGGCCAGCAGGACGACGAACTCCTCGCCCCCGAAGCGGCCGACGACGTCGACCTCCCGCACCTCGCCGCGCAGGGCCTCCCCCACGGCGGCGAGCACCTGGTCGCCCGCGAGGTGGCCGTGACGGTCGTTGACGACCTTGAAGTGGTCCAGGTCGAGTAGCACGACGGCGGCGGCGCGGTCCTCGTGCCGGGCCCGGCGCAGGGCGAGGGAGGCCTGCATGCGCCACTCCGCGGCCGTGAGGAGCCCGGTCTTGGCGTCGGTGGTGGCCGCGGCGGCCAGCTGGCGGACGAGCACCGTGCGGTGCAGCACGACCAGCGGCGGCAGCGCGAGCACGACGTGGAACGGCCCGAGCGCCGCGACCACCCCGGCCATGACGGCGCCCATGGCCAGCGTGGCGAGCTCCAGCAGCAGCTCGTCGCGGTGGCCGACGGCCCCGGCGAGCGTGGTGCCCGGCGAGCTGAGCCGGATGGCGACGACGACGAGGACGAGGTTGAGCAGCCCGTAGACGGCGAGCGCCAGCAGCGCGAGGGCGAGCCCGCCCGCCGTCGGCGCGGGGCCGGTGGGCCCGACGATCGCCCCGGCCGCGAGCGCGGCGAGCACCACGGTGGCCGTGCTGAAGATCACACGGTGCGGGGGCACCGCCAGCGGGCGCCAGGCCCGCAGGTAGAGGTGCAGGTAGATCAGCAGCACCAGCGCGACGGCCTCGAGCGGCGGCAGGATCAGCGCCCCCGCGAACGTCCACACGGAGCTGAGGTCGGCGTGCGGCGTGGCCTCCATGCGGTGCCGCGTCCGCTCGACCCCCAGCGACGCCTCGGTGTGCAGCACGGCGGCGACGAGCAGTCCGATGCCGCTGGCCAGGGTGTTCGCGAGCACGGTGGGGGGCGAGGTCGCCACCGCCACGAGGACCGCCGCCACGGCGAGGACCTCGACACCCACGAGGAAGGTGACCACGCGTGACGGAAGGGCGCGGATGTGCCGTGCTCGTCCCTCGAAGGGGTTGCCCCGCGACCGGCTCATGCCCCCCCGTCCCCCCGTCGCCGCCGGGGACACGCCCCGCATCGCCCGTTCGGGGGATGGTATCCACATCGAGGGGCGGCGGTCAGCCCGTGCTCACACATCACGTCCGACGGTAGTCGAGATCGTCGTCCTCGACGTCGTCGTCCCGGTCGTCCCCGTCGTCGTCCCCGCCGTCGCCCGGGTCGTCGGAGTCGTCGGTGTCGAGGACGGCCGGGACGATCGGCGCGGACACCGGGGCCGGGACGCCGCCGCAGGCGGCGAGCACCCCGGCGAGGGCGGGGACGGCGAGGACGAGGAGCGAGCGGTTCCGGTTCACGGGACCGATTCCAGCGGCGCCGCATGAGACGCCGAGTAACCGATCATGAGACCGGTCTCGTGTCAGGCGTTGCGGATCGCCGCCGCCGCGCCGAGGTCGAGCAGCTCCACCGACCGCTCGCGCATCTCCACCTTGCGCACCTTGCCGGTGACCGTCATCGGGAACTCGTCGACGACCATGACGTAGCGGGGGATCTTGTAGTGCGCGAGCCGCCCGGAGGCGAACTCCCGCACCTTCTCGGCGGTGAGCTCCTCCGCGCCGTCCTTCAGCTTCACCCACGCGCAGAGCTCCTCGCCGTACTTCACGTCCGGCACGCCGATCACCTGGGCGTCGACGACGTCGGGGTGGGTGTAGAGGAACTCCTCGATCTCGCGCGGGTACACGTTCTCGCCGCCGCGGATGACCATGTCCTTGATCCGGCCGGTGATGTTGAGGTAGCCGTCGGAGTCCATGATCCCGATGTCGCCGGTGTGCATCCAGCGCGCGGCGTCGATGGCCTCGGCGGTCTTGTCCGGCTCGTTCCAGTACCCGAGCATCACCGAGTAGCCGCGGGTGCAGAGCTCGCCCGGCTCGCCGCGGGGCAGGGTCAGGCCCGTCTCCGGGTCGATGACCTTGACCTCCAGGTGCGGCCCCACCCGCCCGACGGTGGACACGCGGCGCTCCAGCGAGTCGTCGGCCCGGGTCTGCGTGGACACCGGGGAGGTCTCCGTCATGCCGTAGGCGATGGACACCTCGGTCATCCCCATCCGGTCGACGACCTGCTTCATCACCTCCACCGGGCAGGGCGAGCCCGCCATGATCCCGGTGCGCAGGCTGGACAGGTCGTAGCTGTCGAAGTCGGGGTCGTTCAGCTCGGCGATGAACATCGTCGGGACGCCGTAGAGCGAGGTGCACCGCTCCTGCTGCACGGCCGCCAGCGCCGTCTTCGGGTCGAACCCGGGCCCGGGGATGACCATGGTGGAGCCGTGCGACGTGCACGCGAGGTTGCCCATGACCATGCCGAAGCAGTGGTAGAAGGGCACCGGGATGCACACCCGGTCCTCCGGGCCGTACCCGCACAGCCTGCCCACGTTGAAGCCGTTGTTGAGGATGTTGTGGTGGGACAGCGTGGCGCCCTTCGGGAAGCCCGTGGTGCCCGAGGTGTACTGGATGTTGATCGGGTCGTCGGGGCTCAGGGCGGCCTGGCGCCGGGCGAGCTCCGCGCGGTCGCCGCTGCGGCCCGGGCCCACCAGCTCCTCCCAGTCGGGGGTGCCGATGAGCACCACGCGGCGCAGGTCCGGGCAGTTCGGGCGGACCTCGGCGATCATCGCCGCGTAGTCGGAGGTCTTGAAGCTGGGCGTGGCGACGAGGAACGAGATGCCCGCCTGCTTGAGGACGTACTCCAGCTCGTGGGTGCGGTAGGCCGGGTTGATGTTGACGAGGATGACGCCGAGCTTGGCCGTCGCGTACTGGACCAGCGTCCACTCGGCCACGTTGGGCGACCAGATGCCCAGCCGCTCGCCCTTCTCCACCCCGGCCGCGATGAGCCCCATCGCGACCGCGTCGACCTCCTCGCGCAGCTGCGCGTACGTCCAGCGCCTGCCGGTCTGCACCTCGACGAGGGCGTCCCCGTCGGGGTACGCCGCGGCGGTGCGGTCGAAGTCGTCGCCGATGGTGTCCCCCAGCAGCGGCGTGTCCGACGTGCCGGAGGCGTAGGACGGGACGGCGGGGATGGCGGTCGACACGGTGCGGGCACCTCTCTCACGGCGGTGTGGTCGAGGGCCCATCCTGTTACGACGGTCACGGGCCCGCCACCTCCGGATGGGGAGGCGGAACCCCGTGGCGACCGGTCGCTAGCCTGGACCGATGCACGACCCCCGCGTCCTGCTCGACCCCGCCACCGACGCCGCCCGGAAGCTGGCCCGCAAGGGCTACTCCCTGGACACGGCGTCCCTGGAGTCGCTGCTCGCCCGCCGCAACGCCGCGATCCAGCGGGGCGACGAGGCGCGGGCGGAGGCCAAGCGGGTCGCGACGTCGGTCAAGGGCGCGTCCCCGCAGGAGCGCCCGGCGCTGGTCGAGCGGGCCCGCGAGCTCAAGGGGGTCGTCGCCGCGGCCGAGGAGGAGCACCGCACGCTCGACGCCGAGCTCACCGACCTGCTCCTGGGCATCCCCAACCTGCCGGCCGACGACCTGCCCGACGGCACGTCCGACGCCGACGCCGAGTTCGTCCGCAGCTGGGGCGACCCGGACGCCGCGCAGGGCTCGGCCGACCACGTCGACCTGGGCGAGAAGCTCGGCATCCTCGACCTGCCGCGGGCCACCAAGCTCTCGGGCCCGCGGTTCGCGGTGCTGCGCGGGCGCGGGGCGAAGCTGGAGCGGGCGCTCGCCCGGTACTTCCTCGACCTCGCCGAGGGGAACGGCTACACCGAGTTCTCGGTGCCCACGCTCGTCAACGCCACGACGATGACGGGCACCGGCCAGCTGCCGAAGTTCGAGCAGGACCTGTTCAAGACCGGCGTCGGCGACCGGGAGCTGTACCTCATCCCCACGGCCGAGGTCCCGCTGACGAACCTGCACGCGAAGGAGACCCTCGCGCTGGAGGAGCTCCCGCTGGCCTACACCGCGCACACGCCGTGCTTCCGCTCCGAGGCCGGCTCCTACGGCCGCGACACCCGCGGCCTGGTGCGGCTGCACGAGTTCTCCAAGGTCGAGCTCGTCCGGATCGTCGACCCGGCCCGCTCGCGCGAGGAGCTGGAGCTGCTCGTCACCCACGCCGAGGCCGTCCTGCAGGGGCTCGGGCTCGCCTACCGCGTCGTCAAGCTCGCGGCGGGCGACACGAGCTTCTCGGCGCAGGTCACCTACGACCTGGAGGTGTGGCTGCCCGGGCAGCAGGCCTACCGGGAGATCGCGTCGGCGTCGGACTTCGGCACGTTCCAGGCCCGCCGCGCCGCCATCCGGACGAAGGCCAAGGACGGCGCGCGCGGGTTCGCGGCCACGCTGAACAGCTCCGGGCTGCCGATCGGGCGCACGCTCGTCGCCGTCCTGGAGCAGGGCCAGCAGCCCGACGGCTCGGTGCGGATCCCCGAGGCGCTGGTCCCCTACACCGGCTTCGACGTCCTCACCCCGCTGTAGCGCCCCCCGGTGGCTACAGGCCGCCGGTCGAGAGCAGCAGGTTCGGCGTGCCGCCCGCGTCGCCGTCGGCGACGACGCCGGGGACGGCGTTGTCGACGAGCCAGTCCTCCACCGTCTCGCTGGGGGCGTCGCCGAACGCCTGCTTGTACAGCGCCGCCACGCACGCGGCGTGCGGCGCGGCCATCGACGTCCCCGTGTAGGACGCGGTGCCCCCGCCCGGCACGCTGGACACGATCGACGTGCCCGGCGCGTAGAGGTCCACGCACCCCCCCGTGCTCGACGTCGGGTTGCGCCGGTCGTCGATGGTGGAGTTGGCGACCACGAGCACGCCCCGGGAGGCGCGGGGGGCCACACCGCAGTCGTCGCCGCCGGTGTTGCCCGCCGACGACGCGACGAAGATCCCGCGGCCGACGAGCTCGCCCACCGCCGCCACGAGCACGTCGGACGGGCCGTAGCTCCAGGACATGACCGCCACCGACGGGCCGCTCGCCGCGCTCGCGACGAAGTCGATGCCCGCGAGCAGCGAGGACAGCGTGCCGGCGCCCGTGCAGTCGAGAACCTTCACCGACCGCACCTGCGCGTCCTTGGCCACGCCGGAGTCGCGGCCCGCCGCGATCCCGGCCACGACCGTGCCGTGGCCGTCGCAGTCGCCGTCCACGGAGTCGACGGTGTTGGTGGCCGCGCTCGCCCGGCCCCCGAACTCCGGGTGGGTGACGTCGACCCCGGTGTCGAGGATGTAGATCGTGACCCCGGCGCCGGTGGCGCGCGTGGTGTAGCTGCCCGACAGGGGCAGCGCGCGCTGGTCGATGCGGTCCAGGCCCCAGTTGCGCGGGTTCAGCTGCACGTCCTCGGTGACCGCGTTCGGGGTCGCACGCGGCTCGAGCGGGGTGATGCGGCGGTCCGCCTCCACGCCCAGGACCTCGGGCCTGCCCTCCAGGGCGGTGATCTGCTCGGGGGTGAGCGGCGCGGCGAAGCCGGCGAAGGCCCGCTCGAACAGCACGGTCGGGGTGACGCCCAGCGCCCGCGCGGTCAGCCGGGCCTCGGCCGCGGACCGGACGTGGACGACGTAGTCCTCCAGGTCGTCCGGGGTGGCCGCGGCCGCGGGGGCGAGCAGCGTCGTCGCGGCGAGGAGGGCCGCGGCGACGGGCGCGGTCCGGGCGAGCAGTCGCATCACGAGAGGCGACGCTACGTGCACCGCACCCCCCGCGACAGGCACACGATCGGTGCCCGGGTGACAGGAGTGAACGATGGGGTGACGGACGGTGCGCGCCGCCGGGCACCCCCTACGCTCGTCCGATGACCCGCCCCGCGCCGGTCCGGGCCGGCTGAGCCCGTGCGGCCCTGGTACCGCGACGACGCCGACCCGGCACCCCCCGACCCGGCGGCGGTGCCCGGCGCGGTGCCGGGGTCGGGCCCCCACGGCACCGTCCTCTGCGCCCTGCACGGCACGCTCGCGGTACACCCGTGGATCGACCCGGCCGAGGACGGCGAGGACGCCTACGGCCTGTTCGTCGCCCGGTCGGAGGCGCTGGGCTGGTGGGACCGGCCCGGCACCGGGCTGTGGGGCATGAACGACGCGGCCGGGGTCTGGCGCCCGCCCGACGGGGAGCACGACGAGGCCGCCGCGAACGCCACCGTGGGGGGCGACCGCATCGCCTGGTTCCAGGTCGGGCTCCCCGACGCCGCGGAGGGCAGGGCGCTGCCGCTGCAGGCCGTGGTGGCCTGCGCCGCGGACGTGGTGGAGCGGGTCGGCCGGGTGGAGCTCGCGGCGGTGCAGGTCCTCGTGTCCCTGTACGCCACCACCGCGGCGCCGCGGACGCCGTCCGGGACGACCTGGTTCGGCGTCGCCGACCCGACGGCCCGCACCGCGCTGCGGGTGACCGTGGACGCCGGCGACGACCCCGTGCCGCTGGCGGACGTGCTGGGCTTCCTGCGGGAGCGCCACACCGACCCGTTCCGGTTCACCGGGGGCGCGCCGGGCGCGGGTGTCGCCCCGCGCCCGGTCGTCGCGGGCGAGCACTGGATCCGGCCCGGCCGGCACCCGGTGACGCTCGACGTCGAGGCGCCGGAGTGGTCGGCCGCGGCCGCGGGCTGGCTGTGCGCCGCCGCGGCCGAGGCCTGCCGGCACGCCGGGCTGCGCGGGGACGTGCTGCTCAGCTGCGGGCGCTGACCGGCCCGGCGGGGTGGATGCCCACCTCCGTCGCCTTCACCGCGAAGTGCACGCGCACACCCGGCTCCAGCGCGAGGTCGACGACCGCGGCCGCGGTGACGTCGGCGGCGAGGCCGTCGGCCCACTCCGCGCCGGGCCCGGCCGACGCGCGGAGCCGGACGACGTCGCCCCGCGGTTCGAGCGCCGCCACGACCACCTCCACGACGTTGCGCGGGCTGCCCTTCGGCGGCTCCGGGTACACCGCGACCGCCGAGGGCGAGAACACCGCGACGGCGGGCGTGCCGTCGGCGAGCCCGTCGGCGGAGCCGCGCAGCACGGTGTTCGGCGTCGCGCGCAGGCCGCCGTCGGCCACGACGCCCTCGACGAGGTTGAGCCCGGCGATGCGGGCGGCGAACGGGCTGCGCGGGCTGGTGAGCACGTCGCGGGTGCGGCCCTCCTCCACGACCCGGCCGTCGGTGAGCACCAGGACCCGGTCGGCCAGCGCCAGCGCGTCGAGCACGTGGTGGGTGATGAGGACGGTCGTGCGCCCGGTGTCGCGGACCACCCGGCGCAGCAGGGCCCGCATCGCCGGGGCGGAGGTGACGTCGAGCGCGGAGAGCGGCTCGTCGAGCATCAGCAGGTCGGGCTCGGCCGCGAGCGCGCGGGCCAGCGCGACGCGCTGCGCCTGCCCGCCGGAGAGCTGCGCGGGGCGCCGGTCGGCCAGCTCCCCCAGCCCGACGGCGTCGAGCCACCGCCGGGCCGAGGCCTCGGCCGCCCGGCGCGGGGTGCCCGTGCTGCGCGGCCCGAACGCGACGTTGTGCAGCGCCGTCAGGTGCGGGAAGAGCAGCGGCTGCTGGGCGAGCAGGCCCACGCGGCGCTGGTGGGTCGGGACGGCCGTCCCGGTGGCGGTGTCGGTGAGCACCCGCTCGCCCAGGGTGATCCGGCCTTCGTCGGGGCGCAGCAGGCCGGCCAGCGCGCCGACGAGCGTGGACTTGCCCGCCCCGTTGGGCCCGAGGACGGCGAGCACCTCCCCGGCCCCGACGCGCACGTCGACGTCGAGGGTGAACGCGGGCCGGGCCAGCCGGACCGCGGCGTGCAGCGCGGCGCCGCTCACCCGACCACCTGCGCGGACCGGGGCCGCGCCACCGCGATGACCACGACCGCGATGACGACCAGGACCAGGGCGAGGGCGATCGCGCCGTCCACGTCGACCTCCCGCTGCTGGTACACGAGCAGCGGAAGGGTACGGGTCGTGCCCTGCAGGCTGCCCGCGAAGGCGATGGTCGCGCCGAACTCGCCCAGCGCGCGGGCGAATGCGAGCACCAGCCCCGAGGCGAGGCCGGGCAGGACGAGCGGCAGCGTCACCCGCCGGAACACCGTCCCGGGGGGCGCGCCCAGCGTGGCGGCGACGGACTCGTAGCGCTGCCAGGCCGTGCGCAGCGCGCCCTCCAGCGACACGACGAGGAACGGCATCGACACGAACGTCTGGGCGAGCACGACGGCCGCGGTCGTGAACGGCACCGTGATCCCGAACCCGAGCTCGAGCGCGCGGCCGGCGAACCCGGTGCGGCCGACCGTGTAGAGCAGCGCCAGCCCGCCGACGACGGGGGGCAGCACGAGCGGCAGCAGGACGAGCGGGCGGACGAGCGCGAGCCCGCGGAACGTGGAGCGGGCCAGCACCGCGGCCAGCGGCCCGCCCAGCACCAGGCACAGCGTCGTGGAGATCGCGGCGGTGCGCAGCGAGAGTTCCAGGGAGACCAGCGCCGCCTCGCTCGTGACGAGCTCGGGGAACCGCCCGAGGTCCGCGCGCACGATGAGGCCGACGACCGGCAGCGCGATGAGCCCGAACGCGAGCGCCGCGGGCACCCACAGCCAGCGCGGGAGCCCGACGGCGACGGCGTGCCGGTCCGCGGCCGGCCCGGCGCGGCGCCGGAGCCGCGGCGCGGAGGTCGTCACGGCGTCCCGAAGCCGGCGGCCTCGAAGACCGCCCGCGCCTCGGCGCCCTGCACGAACGCGACGAACTCCGCGGCCGCCTCGGGCTGCGGCGCGCCCGTCAGCGCGGCGACGGGGTACTCGTTGACCGCGGCGGACGACTCGGGGAACGCGACGCCCTCGACCTCGCCCCCGGCGGACGCGACGTCGGTGACGTAGACCAGGCCCGCGTCGGCGTTGCCGGTGGCGACCTGGCTGAGCACGTCGCGGACGTTCTCCGCCTCGCTCACCGGGCTCAGCGTGACGCCGGTGACCCGTTCGACCTGCTCGGTGGCCGCGCCGCACGGCACCGCCGGCGCGCAGACGACGAGGGTGAGGCCGGGCGCGGCCAGGTCGGCGAAGCCCCGGACGCCCTCGGGGTTGCCGGGGGCGACCGCGATCTGCAGCCGGTTGGTCACGACGACCGCGGGCTCGCCCGCGACGAGCCCGGCGTCGGCCACGGTCGTCATCGGGGAGCGGTCGGCCGAGGCGAACACGTCGGCGGGCGCCCCGTTGACGATCTGCGCGGCCAGGTCCGACGAGCCGCCGAAGTTGTAGACGACGTCGACCCCGGGGTGCGCGGCCTCGAAGACCGGCTCCAGCGTGCCGAAGACGTCGGTGAGCGAGGACGCGGCCGACACGGTGAGCGTGCGGGTGCCGGCGGGCGCGCCGGCGGCGGTGCCGCCCCCGCCGCACCCGGCCAGCAGGAGGGCGGCGGCGGCCGCGAGCACCGTCGCCGGTCCGGAACGGCGGAGCGGGGAGAGGATCCGAGGCTGCGGCACGGAGCGGACTCTACATCCGTGGTTGCGCTTCCATCTACCGGACAGTTCCACTGATGCGGTTAGAGCCGTCCCGACCTCAGGTCGGTCACCGCGATCCGGGCGGCCGCCCCGATGACCGCGTCGGCCCGGGGCAGGACCGGGTCGGCACGCGCCGCCCGGGTGAAGACCGCCACCGCCACCGGCCGTTCCCCGGTGAACGACACGACGCCGACCTCGTTGCGGATCGCGCCGAGCGTGCCCGTCTTCCCGGCCACCGCGACGCCGCGGTA
>JAPLAT010000038.1 GCA_026393175.1 Pseudonocardiales bacterium | reverse complement strand
GTCGCTCAGCCGACCTCGGCCATGACCTCGTCGGAGACGTCGAAGTTGGCGTAGACGTTCTGGACCTCGTCGGAGTCCTCGAGGGCGTCGATCAGCTTGAAGACCTTCTTCGCGCCCTCGGCGTCCAGCGGGATCTGCATCGACGGCAGGAAGGTCGGGTCGGCCGAGTCGTACTCGATGCCGGCCTCCTGCAGGGCGGTGCGGACCGGGATGAGGTCGGTGGCCTCGGAGACGACCTCGAAGCTCTCGCCCAGGTCGTTGACCTCCTCGGCGCCCGCGTCGAGCACGGCGAGCAGCAGGTCGTCCTCGGTGAGGCCGTTCTTCGGGACGATGACGACTCGGTGAGGCACTCGATGAGCACCGCGACCCCGTTGGGGCCGTAGCCCTCGTAGGTGATCGTCTGGTAGTCGGCCCCGCCCGCGTCCGCACCGGAGCCGCGCTTGACGGCGCGGTCGATGTTGTCGTTGGGCACCGAGCTCTTCTTCGCCTTCTGGATGGCGTCGTAGAGGGTCGGGTTGCCGTCGGGGTCACCGCCGCCGGTCCGGGCGGCCACCTCGATGTTCTTGATCAGCTTGGCGAACATCTTGCCGCGCCGGGCGTCGATGACGGCCTTCTTGTGCTTCGTCGTTGCCCATTTGGAGTGGCCGCTCATGACCGGGAAGCCTACAGCGAACGGTAGAGGTCCAGATGCCGTGCCGCGGCCGACGCCCAGGTGTACCGCGCCGCGAGGGCCCGGCCGGCCGCGCGGCGGGCCGGGTCGGGCCGGGCGAGCGCCCCGTCCAGCGCGGCGGCCAGCGCCTGCGGGCCGGACGCGAACGCCGCGGCCCCGGCGAAGGTCTCCCGGAAGACGGGCAGGTCGGACAGCACGAGCGGCACGCCCGCGGCCAGCGCCTCCATCGCCGCGATGCCGAACCCCTCCTTGACCGACGGGAACGCGAACACCCCGGCCCCGGCGACGAGCGGGGGCAGCGCGTCGTCGGCGACGGTGCCCAGCACGACCGGGGCGACGCCCAGCTCGGCGGCGCGGCGCTCCCACGCGGCGCGGTAGGCGCGGTGGTCGAACACCGTCTCCCCGCCCGCGATCACGAGCTCCACGCCCGGCGTGCGCATCCGGGCGAAGGCCTCCAGCAGCTCCAGCGAGCCCTTGCGCGGCTCGATCCCGCCGACGGTCAGCACGTACGGGGCCGGGCGTTCGGCCGGGACCGCGGCGGCGAACCGCTCGGCGTGCACGCCGTTGGGGACGACGGTCGCCGTGATCCCCCACCCGGCCGCCAGCTCGGCGGCGACGGCGTCGGACACGCACACGTGCGTCTCCGGCTCGACGATCGCGCGCTCGTGGCAGGCGGCGAGCTGCGGGGTGGTGAAGTGGTCGAGGTGGTGCACGGTCCGCACGCGGGCCCGCACGGCGTTGGCGCTGATGCAGTCCTGCGCGTGCACGACGTCGTAGGTGCCCGTGAAGGCCGACCCGAGCACCGCGATCGAGCGCAGCACCCGCTCCCCGACGGTCTCGCCGTCGATCTCGGGCAGCGGCACGATCCGCACCGTGACGGCGGGGTCGACGGGGCGGAAGAACCCGGCGTCCCCGCCCCGGCCCAGGGTCCACACCGTGACGTCGACGCCCAGGGCGGCCAGCGCCTCGGCCAGGGCGAGGGTGTGCACGACCCCGCCCCGGGGCTTGGTGGAGTAGGTGAGCAGGGCGACGCGCAGCCCCTCCCCGGATCGCAGCGGGGTGACATCGCTGCGACTGGATCGGAGCGGTGTCACCCCGCTGCGATGCGGACGGCCGTCAGGCGTAGGCATCCGGCCGCCGTTCGGCCAGGTGGTGCAGCACGCGCCGGGCCGTGCCGATCTCGGCGGGCACGTCGACGTCCGCCGCGGCGATCCCGGCCTTGGCCCAGGTCCGGGCGAGCACGTCCCCGCCGGGGCCGACGACCTTGGCCTGCCCGAGGAACCGCATGCCGCCCAGCACCCCGGTTTGGTTGGACGACACCAGCACCACCTGGTTCTCCGCGGCGCGGGCCCGGTCGTAGAGGTCGAACAGCCGCGACTGGCGGTCCTGGCTGAGCCGGGGCGCCCGGTTCGTCACGCTCGTGGGCCAGGCGGACAGGCAGGCGACGACCTGGGCGCCGTCCAGCGCGAGCGCGCGGGCGGCCTCGGGGAAGGTCTTGTCGTAGTCGACGAGCATGCCCAGCCGCCCGACCGGGGTGTCGAACGCGGCGAAGCCGTCGCCGGGGGCGTAGGCGCGCGATTCCCCCGGCGGCTGGTGCACCTTGCGGTGCCTGCCCAGCACACCGTCGCCGTGCACCGCGATCGCGGTGTTGAAGCACCGCCCGCCCGCCTGCTCCCGGTAGCCGACGCAGACGACCATGTCCCCGGCCAGCGCCCGGACCCTGGCCAGGGCCGGGTGGTCGGCGGGCAGCGCGGGGGGCAGGTCGCCGCCCGCCGCGATGTCGGTGAGGTAGCCGCCCAGCGCCGCGTCGGGCAGCACCAGCAGGTGCACCCCGTCGCGGCGGGCGTGCGCGACGAGCGTGGCGACCCGGTCCAGCGCGTGGTCGAGGTCGCGGCCGAACGCGGCGGCGACGGCCGCGAGCCGGGTCATCAGGGGGTGGCGTAGGCGTGCGGCCGCCGGTCGCGCAGGTGTCCCATGTAGCGGCGGGCGGCCTCCAGCGCGGCGGGCACGTCGATGTCCGCGACGGCCGTGCCCGGCCCGACGCCGGTGGTGGCGAGCACCTCGCCGCCCGGGTCGACGATCTTCGCGCTGGCGACGAAGCGCAGCGACCCGAACTCCCCGGACTGGTTCGCCGACACCCACACCACCTGGTTCTCCAGCGCCCGGGCACGGTCGAACAGGTCGAAGCGGCGGGTCCAGCGGTCCTGCGCGAGGTCGGGGTCGGCGTTCGTGCGCGCCGCGGGCCACGCCGAGACGCACACGACGATCTGCGCCCCGTCCAGCGCCAGCGCGCGGGCGGCCTCCGGGAACGCCTTGTCGTAGCAGATCATCATGCCGACGCGGCCGACCGGCGTGTCGAACGCGGCGAAGCCCCGGCCCGCCGCGTACGTGGCGTCCTCGGACAGCGGCTGGTGCACCTTGCGGTGCACGCCGAGCACCCGCCCGGCCCCGACCGCGACGGCCGAGTTGTACTGCTGCATGCCGTCGTCCTCGCAGAACCCGGCGACGACGACGGTGTCCCCGGCGATCTCCACCAGCCGCGCGATCTCCGGGCCGTCCACCCGCAGCGCGGGCGGGGGCGGCGCGTCGCCGTCGAGGTCGGAGAGGTAGCCGCCCAGCGCGGCCTCCGGGAAGGCGACGAGCCGCACCCCGTCCGCCCGCGCCGCGGCGACGGCGGCGGCGATGCGGTCGAGGTCGGCGTCCAGGTCGCGGTCGAACGGCGCGGCGACGGCGGCGAGCTTCACGAGGCCCCTCCCAGTCCGGTGACGGCCGCGGGGACGGCCTCGGTGAGCTCCCCGTCCGGCCAGCGCAGCGCGACCCCGGCACCGGGGACGAGCGCGCCGCAGGCCGCGGACACGGCCGGGCCGGCGTCGAGCGGCGGTCCGCCCGCCGTCAGCATCGCGAAGCCGGGGAAGCAGGTCAGCCAGTCGCCCGCGGTGGCCCCGCGGGGGCGGGGCACGGCGGCGACGTCGAGCACGGCCCCGCAGCCGGAGGCCTCGGCGAGCATCCCGAGCGTGCCGGCGATCCCGGCCATGGAGACGTCCTTCGCGGCGGCCGGGCGGGCCCGGGCCACGGAGCCGAGCATGGTGCGCAGGTCCGCGGGCGCGCGGGTGGACGTGGAGTCCCACTGTCGCCCGGTGTGGCCGGGGCGCCAGGCGCCGCCCAGGTCGGCGGTGAGCCGGACCTCCTGGCCGGGCCGCCCGCCGCCGCCGGGGACGGGGTGGGCGGTGCGGCCGAGCGCGGTGACCGACAGCGCCGCGGGCACCCCGGTCTGGGTGTGGCCGCCGAGCACCGGCACCCCGTACGCGGCCGCGGCGGCGCGCAGCCCGGCGAGCACCCGGGCGACGGCGTCGGCGTCGCGCCCGGCGACCGCGTCGAGCAGCCCGACGGGCTCGGCGCCCATCGCGGCCAGGTCGTTGACGTTGACGAGCACCGAGCACCAGCCGGCCCACTCCGGGTCGCGCTCGACCATCGAGGGCAGGATCGCGTCGCACGCGGCGACCAGGTCGGAGCCGGGCACGGGGGCGCCGTCGTCGCCGACGAAGCCCGGCCCGCCCAGGTGCAGCCCGGCGAGCAGCCCGCCGAGGGGCTGCTTGGACGCGGCTGCGGCGGCGAGGCGCCCGATCGGGTGGCGGACGAGGACGTGCGGTCGGCCGGCGACGTCGACGTCGCGGACCCGCTGCCAGCCCAGCCGTTCGAAGAACCGGCCGTGCTGGACCTCGGCCTCGAACCGGAGCACCCCCGCGGCCTCGGCGTGCGCGCAGGCGGCGCGCACCAGGGCCGCGCCGACGCCGTGGCGGCGCCGCCCGGCCGGGGTGACGGCCAGCCGGCCGCCGAACCACCACCCGATGTCGGGGTCGGTGACCGGCCCGAGCCGGACGCCGCCCAGGTACTCGCCCTCGCGGGAGCGCGCGGCGAGCACCACCAGGCGCGGGTCGTCGTCGTGGTCGTCGCGGTCGTGCCGGGCGAACAGGCCCTGCTCCTCGACGAACACGGCCCGGCGCAGCGCGTGGTACTCCGCGACGGCGTCGGTGCGCTCGATGGTGAACGCGGGCCGGGCGGGCGGGGCGCCGGTGAGCACCTCGCCGAGGGCACCTGCGGCGCTCGTGCGTGCGGAGAGGTGTTCGAGCACCTCTCCGCGCGCACGGACGGCTCCGCCGCTCATCCGCCGGCCGCCGGCAGCGCGCTGCACGCCCCGCAGGCTGCGCACCCCGCGCCCTGGTCGGCGCCGCGCATCCCGGCGGCCCGCAGCAGCGCCGCGACCCGGCCGGTGACGTCGGCGACGACCGCCGGGTCCGGGCCGGTGACGCCGTCCCGGGCGGCGAGGGTGCCGGGCAGCACCCGCAGCGGCACGACGAAGGGGTACACGCCGCGCGCGATCAGCGACGCCGCCCCGTCGACGAGCGCGTCCGGGTCCTCCCCCAGCCCGACCAGCAGGTAGGTGGAGACGCGGTTGCGGCCGAACACCGCCACGGCCCGGTCCCAGGCGGCCTCGTACTCGGCCATCGGCACGCTGCCCTTGCCGGGCATCCACGCGCGGCGGGCGGCCTCGTCGAGCGACTCGACGTGGATCCCGATCGCGGTGGCGCCCGCGGCGTGCAGGGCGTCGATGACCGCCAGGTCGCCGGGCGGCTCGATCTGGACCTGCACCGGGATCCCCGGCACGGCCGCGGTGACCGCCCGGACACAGCGCACCAGGTGTGCCGCGCCGCGGTCCGGGCCGGTGGTGGTGCCGGTGGTGAGCACGACCTGGCGCACCCCGTCGAGCCGCACGGCCGCCTCCGCGACCTCCGCGAGCTGCGCCGGGGTCTTCGCCGCGACGGTCGACCCGGCACGCAGCGACTCCTCGATCGCGCAGAACCGGCACCGCTCGTCCTCGCCGTAGCGGATGCAGGTCTGCACGACCGTGGAGGCGAGCACGTCGGCGCCGTGCAGCAGCGCGATCTGCTCGTACCGCACGCCGTCGGCCGTCGTCAGGTCGTAGAAGCGGGGCCGGGCCACGGGCGTGACCCCCACGCCCATGTCCCGCTCCCCGGCCAGGATGCGGCCGTCACGCACGACGTACGGGCTGCCCGGGTCGATCGGCAGCGTCACGTTGACGCCGTCGATCCGCAGGTGCCCGTCGTCGCTCGGCCCGGCGCCGGGCCCGCGGCGCACGGAGGTCTCCGTCCGCACGCCGCGGACGGCCAGCTCCGCCCGGACGGCGAGCGGGATCCCGAGATCGACGATCGTCACCGTGGCCTCAGAACATGTAGGTCGAGTTGATGATGGCGCCCTTGCGCGCGTAGTGGATCAGCGCGTCCTGGACGTCGAGCGGGTGCGTCGGGATGACGCCCTCGATGAGGTCCTCCTCGCGGGCACCGTGCAGCGAGAGCCCGAACCGGCAGCAGTAGACCTTGCCGCCCTCCTCGATGAACGTCTTCAGCGAGTTGTTGATGTTGTGCTCGCCGGGGAAGGCGGAGTTGCCCGTGGTCGGGAAGCCGCGGGTGGCCAGGCAGTTGAGCGAGCCGGGGCCGTAGAAGTAGATGGCCGACTCGAAGCCCTTCCGCTGCGCGCGGGTGGCCTGCAGGATCGCGACGAAGCTGACCGACGACTCGTGCGCGATGCCGTGCACGAGCGTGAAGTAGGTCTCGCCGTTCTCGGCCTGGTAGTCGGGGAAGACCTTGGTCCCCCCGTAGATCGTCGAGCCCTCCGGCAGCGACGGGTGCGCGATCTCCTCGAGGCTCTGCTTCTCGGTCTCGGTGAGTCCGACGGTGGTGGTCATCAGGTGTCCCCTTCTGTTGGTGTCATCGCCCGTAGAGCACGTCGAACGTGTCCCGGAAGATCAGGTCGGCGAGCGCGCCGTCGCCGGCGGCCCCCGCCATGCGGGCGTGCTCGCCCGCGAAGTCGCCCCACGGCTGGTCGGAGGCGAACAGGACGCGGTCCCCGCCGATGCCGCGGCGGTCGATCTCCGCGGCCAGCCAGTGCGGCGCGAAGCCGATGGCCCAGGACAGGTCGGTGTAGACCCGCTTGCCCGCGGAGATCCAGTCGAAGAACCGGCCGCCGACGAGCTTGATGTGGCCGCTCATGCCGCCGCCGAAGTGCACGAGGTGCAGGGCGACGTCGTCGGCGTAGCGCTCGACCAGGTCACCGACCCGGTCGATGTCGCTCGCCGCGCCCGGCGAGGTGTGCACGTGCACGACCAGGTCGTGGGCGCGGGCGGCGGCGAAGATCGTGTCCAGCCCGGCGCGGCAGCTCTCGTCGTCCGGCGCGCCGCCGAGCAGGAACGACAGCTTGAGCGCCCGCACGCCGTCCTCGCCCGCCAGGGCCAGCGCCCCGGCGGTGCGCTCGGCGTCGGACTCCTTCGGCGAGACCCACAGGCCCGCCCGGATCCGGTCGTCGGCCTGCGCGGCCTCGATGACGAGCTCGTTGAGCGCGAAGGCGACGTCGGGGTCGGGCACGCCGTAGTTGGGCAGGACGAGCGCGCGCTCGGTGCCCTCGGCGTCGAGGTCGGCGAGCAGCTCCTTGACCGTCGCCCTGGCCGTGGTGTCCGGGTTGACCGCCGGGCCGCCGTAGAACGGGAAGGCCGGGAGCCTGCCGAGGTGCCGGTGGGCGTCGCGGTGCCCGCTCACGCGACGGTCCGGGTGGGCTGCCAGCCGTCGACCGGGAAGGTGCTGCTCGTCGTGCCCGACAGCCAGGCCACCTCCAGCCCGCCGCGGCGGTGCCGGGTGATCTGCTCGGCCAGGTGCTCGGCGTCGGCGCCCACCCCGCAGAACCGGCCCGAGCCCCACGTGTGCTGCCAGGGCAGGCCCAGCAGGTACACCCCGGGCACGGTGCTCACCCCGCGGCGGTGCGTCGGGTAGCCGCGGCCGTCGAAGAGCGGGAGCTCGATCCAGCGGTGGTCGCGTCCGAAGCCGGTGCACCAGACGACCGCGGTGATCCCGGCCGCGGCGAGGTCCAGCTCGCGCACCGGCTCGCCGGGCGTCCACACCGGGGTGTAGCGCGGCTCGGTGGGGGCGTCGACGCCGCGGGCGGCGATGTGGGCGTCGATGCCGTCCTTGATGCCCTCGCTGACGGCGTCGGCGGCGTCGAGGTTCGCGGCGAGGTCGTCGGCGAAGTGCAGGACGCCGTCCTCGCCGATGCCCGAGAGCCTGCCGTAGAGCGCCATGCCGTCGCGGGCGAAGGCGCGCAGGTCGATGTCGCGGCCCCCGTCGCGGCCGGTGACGTAGTGGTTGGCGCGGAACCGGACGGCGTCGGCGTCGGCGAAGCTGTCGATCGGCTTGGCGTAGTAGCCCATCTCGTCGAGCCAGTCGACGACGTCGCGGCCCCGGTAGCGGCGGGCCACGCGCGGCGCGGAGCCGGTGGCGAGGTGCACCCGGCGGCCGGCGATGTGCAGGTCCTCGGCGATCTGGCAGCCGGACTGCCCGGTGCCGACGACGAGCACGCCGCCCTCGGGGAGCTGCGCCGGGCGGCGGTAGGCCGAGGAGTGCAGCTGCGTGACCGCGGCGGGCAGCCGCTCGGCGGCCCGGGGGACGTTCGGCACCTGGTAGGGGCCGGTGGCGAGCACGACCTGCTCGGCCGTGACCACGCCCGCGTCCGTCGTGACCTCGAACGCGCCGTCGCGGGGGCGCAGCCGGGTGGCCGCGACGCCCTCCACCAGCGGCGGGTCGAACGAGGCGGCGTAGGCCTGCAGGTAGGCGACGATGTCGTCGCGCAGCATGAAGCCGCCGGGGTCGTCGCCGGGGTAGGGGAAGCCGGGCAGGTCGCACTGCCAGTTCGGCGTGACGAGGCAGAAGGAGTCCCAGCGCTGCGCCCGCCAGGCGTGCCCGACGCGCTCGCGCTCGAGCACGAGGTGGTCGACACCGCGCGCCGTCAGGCGGTGGCTCATCGCCAGTCCCGCCTGGCCCCCGCCGATCACCACGACCTCGCGGTGCGTGCCGTTGAGCTGCATGGGGCAAGGACACCGCCCGCGCGTGGCGTGGGCGTTTCCTCCGGAACAGCGCTGCGTAACGCGGCGGGGCCCACGTGACCGGCGGGTGAACG
>JAPLAT010000174.1 GCA_026393175.1 Pseudonocardiales bacterium | reverse complement strand
GCGCCGCGACGGCACGGTCGTGGAGCTGGCCCCGTCCGGTGTCGTGCTGGACGACGTGATCGACCTCGGGCCCGGTGACAAGATCGTCGTGGACGGGGTGGTGCTGGCCGCCGACGGCCTGGAGGTCGACGAGTCGCTGCTCACCGGTGAGTCCGACGCGGTGCACAAGCAGCCCGGCGACCGGCTGCTGTCCGGCAGCTTCGTCACCGTCGGGTCGGGCGCGCAGCGGGCCACGAAGGTCGGCCGCGACGCCTACGCCGCGCAGCTCGCGGAGGAGGCGAGCCGGTTCACCCTCGTCGGCTCGGAGCTGCGCGAGGGGATCAACACGATCCTGCGGGTGATCACCTACCTGCTGGTCCCGGCCGCGGCGCTGATCATCTGGAGCCAGTTCCGCACCGCGGGCAGCGACGTCGACGACGCGCTGCGGGGGATGGTCGCCGCTCTGGTGCCGATGGTGCCCGAGGGGCTGGTGCTGCTCACCAGCATCGCCTTCGCCGTCGGGGTGATCCGGCTGGGCCGCCGCCAGTGCCTGGTGCAGGAGCTGCCGGCCATCGAGGGGCTGGCCCGCGTCGACGTCGTGTGCGCGGACAAGACCGGCACGCTCACCGAGAACGGGATGCGGCTCGCCGAGGTCCGCGCGTTCGGCGACGCGGCGGGGCTGCGCGAGGCGCTCGGCGCGCTCGCCGCCGCCGACCCGCGCCCCAACGCGAGCCTCGTCGCGGTCGCCGAGGGCTGCCCCGACCCGGGCTGGACCCGGACGTCGACGGTGCCCTTCTCCTCGGCCCGCAAGTGGGGCGGGGCCGCGTTCGACGGCCACGGCGGGTGGGTGCTCGGCGCCCCCGACGTGCTGCTCGGCGACGGCTCGCCCGAGCGGGCCGAGGCCGAGGCGGCGGGCGCGGGCGGGCTGCGGGTGCTGCTGCTGGCCCGCGTCGACGGCACGCCGGAGGCCGACGCGCTCGGCCCCGTGACGCCCGCGGCGCTCGTCGTGCTGGAGCAGCGGGTCCGGCCCGAGGCGGCCGGCACCCTCGCCTACTTCGCCGAGCAGGACGTCGAGGTCAAGGTGATCTCGGGGGACAACGCGGTGTCCGTCGGCGCCGTGGCCTCCTCGCTGCACCTGCCGCGCGCCGACGCGCCCGTGGACGCCCGCTCGCTGCCCGCGGAGCGCGAGGGGCTCGCCGAGGCGCTGGAGGGCGGCACCGTCTTCGGCCGGGTGACGCCGGCCCAGAAGCGGGACATGGTCGGGGCGCTGCAGTCGCGCGGACACACCGTCGCGATGACCGGCGACGGCGTCAACGACGTGCTCGCGCTCAAGGACGCCGACATCGGCGTGGCGATGGGGTCGGGCAGCCCGGCCACCCGCGCGGTCGCCCAGATCGTGCTGCTGGACAACTCCTTCGCGACCCTGCCGCACGTCGTCGCCGAGGGGCGCCGGGTGATCGGCAACATCGAGCGGGTCTCGAACCTGTTCCTCACCAAGACCGTCTACTCGGTGTTCCTGGCCATCGCGATCGGCGCGATCGGCGTGCCGTACCCGTTCCTGCCCCGGCACCTCACGCTGATCGGCTCGCTGACGATCGGCATCCCGGCGTTCTTCCTGGCCCTGGCCCCCAACACCGAGCGGGCCCGCACCGGGTTCGTCCGCCGCGTGCTGCGGCTGTCGGTGCCCTCGGGGATCGTCGCGGGCCTGGTCACGTTCGTGACCTACCTGCTCGTGCGCACGGACGGGACGGCCACCGAGATCCAGCAGAGCACGGCCGCGGTCGTCGCGCTCTACGCCGTCGCGACCTGGGTGCTGGTCGTGGTCGCCCGGCCGTTCGCCTGGTGGAAGGCGGTGATGATCGGCGCCTCGGTGGCCGCGTTCTGCTACGCCCTCTTCCTGCCGGTCTTCTTCGGGCAGGCGTTCTGGCAGCTCGACCCCGGCCACACCCCGACCCTGCTCACCGGCCTCACCGTCGCGGCGGTGGGCGTCGTGGCGATCGAGATCGCGGCGCGGGTGGTCTACCGCGCGCGGTCGTGACGGCACGGGGGCCCGGCCCCGGAAGCGGGCGCGCCGTAGGCTGGTGTCCCACGCCACCGACGAGTTGGAGCACGCCGTGAACCCGGGGGACCTCGACCTGCAGGCGCTCATGCAGCAGGCCCAGCAGATGCAGCAGCAGCTCATGTCCGCCCAGGCGGAGCTCGCGACCGCCGAGGTGATCGGACAGGCCGGCAACGGCCTCGTGCACGTGCGCATGACGGCGGCGGGCCAGGTGCAGTCGGTGAAGATCGACCCGACCGTGGTGGACCCGGAGGACGTCGAGACGCTGCAGGACCTCGTCGTCGGCGCGCTGCACGACGCCGCCCGGGCCGCGCAGGAGCTCCAGGCCGAGAAGATGGGGCCGCTCACGAGCGGCCTCGGCGGCATGGGCGGCGGCCTCGGGCTGCCCGGCGCGTGAGCTGAGATGTTCGAGGGGCCCGTCCAGGACCTGATCGACGAGCTGGGCCGGCTGCCCGGGGTCGGGCCCAAGAGCGCGCAGCGCATCGCGTTCCACCTGCTCGCGGCCGACCCGGCCGACGTCTCGCGGCTGCAGGAGGTCCTGCAGAAGGTCAAGCAGGGCGTGCAGTTCTGCGAGGTCTGCGGCAACGTCTCCGAGCGCGAGCGCTGCCGCTACTGCGCCGACGCCCGCCGCGACCCGACGATCGTCTGCGTGGTGGAGGAGCCCAAGGACGTCCTCGCCGTGGAGCGCACCCGGGAGTTCAAGGGCCGCTACCACGTGCTCGGCGGGGCGCTGGACCCGCTGGCGGGCGTGGGCCCGGACTCCCTGCGCATCCGGGAGCTGCTCGCCCGCCTCGGCGGCACCGGCCCGGCCATGGACGAGGCCGACATCGCCGAGGTCATCATCGCCACCGACCCCAACACCGAGGGCGAGGCGACGGCGACCTACCTGGTGCGCCTGCTGCGCGACTTCCCGGGCCTGTCCGTCACCCGGCTGGCCTCGGGCCTGCCGATGGGCGGCGACCTGGAGTTCGCCGACGAGCTGACGCTGGGCCGGGCCCTGTCCGGCCGGCGCGCCCTGTCGTAGCGGCGCGCCGGCCGGACACCGCGGGCGCGGTCACCCCCCGGGACCGGGTCCCGGCGTCAGTCCTCGTCCCACCCCTCGTCGGACGGGCCGTGGTAGGAGAGCCGACGTGCCTCCCAGCGCTCGCGGCGCTCGGCGGCCTTGCGGCGCGCGGCCGGGCGGCCCGCGGCGTCGGCGATGCCGACGACGACGGCCAGGACGGCGATCAGCGCGACTGCGGCCAGGATGAAGGTGATCACGGGGACCACCCCCCGCGTGGTGCGGCGTCGGACTGGATCTTCTTCGCGGACATCGACGTGCTCCTTTCCCGTGGGACGACGTGCCGCCGGCGGTCGCCGGGGAGTCGGAGGTTCCCGGCGGTGCCGGGACGGGAGCCGCGGGCCCGGATGGCGGGCGGCACGGCGTGGTGGAAGCAGGACCGGGGAGGACGCGCTGCTGATACGAGGATCACGGCGGCCTCCTCTCGCAGGGGATGCCAGTGCCGGTGTGGCGAGTTGGCCGTACCGGTCACTGGTGCTTAGATTGCCCGACGACAGTGCCTGGTGCAATTGCAAAAGCCGCTCGTTCACCCCCGTGTCGTAGTCGGACGGGAGACATGGCCACCCCGCAGAGCCCGATCGGGTCCCGCCGGCGCCTCGGTGCCGAGCTGAAGCGGCTGCGCTCGCGGACCGGCATGACCCTCGACGAGGTCGCCGAGCTGATGACCTGCTCGACCTCGAAGATCTCGCGGCTGGAGACGGGCAAGGGCGTGCCGAAGGTGCCCGACGTCAGCGAGCTGATGCGGATCTACGGCGTCACGTCCGACACCGAGCGCGAGATGCTGCTGCGCCTCGTGCGCGACGGGCGCCAGCACGGGTGGTGGGAGCCGCTGACCGACGGCGTCTC
>JAPLAT010000111.1 GCA_026393175.1 Pseudonocardiales bacterium | reverse complement strand
CCAGATCCGCGTGCCGATGGACGACGAGAACACCTGGCACGTCTGGTACCAGACCTACCGGCCCGAGGGCGGCGCCCCGCCCCAGGAGACGATCCCGGTCTACGAGGTACCGCTGCGCGACGAGCGGGGCGAGTGGCTGCGCGACTACGTCGACGGCCAGGACATCGTCGCCTGGATCACCCAGGGCCGGATCTCCGACCGCACGAAGGAGCACCTGGGCCGCTCGGACCTCGGCGTGATCCTGCTGCGCAAGCTCTACGCCGAGCAGATGGACGCCGTCGCGCGCGGGGAGGACCCGCTGTGCACCTTCCGCGAGCCGCACGACGTCATCGACCTGCCGATGGAGAAGGACAAGTTCGGCTCGGCGGTGGAGTTCCGGCAGCTGTGGACGCGCGAGAGCTCGGTGCGCTACTCCCCCATCAAGGAGGAGGTCCTCGAGCTGTTCGGGGACCCGGTGCCGGCGTGGACGTAGGGTTCTGCCCGGGGTGCGGCGCCCCGCTGGACGACGCCGCGTTCGTGCAGGAGTACTGGGTCGCGGCCGACCGGCACGTGCTGTGCTGGTGCCCGGCCTGCTCGCTGATGTGCACCGTCGTGCTGGGCGCGCTGGTGGGAACGGAGCCCGAACACTGATGCGTGCCCTGCTGCTCGACCTCGGCGGGACGGTCTTCCGGTCCGGGTCGGAGATGCTCGCGCTGCTCGGCGACGCCGAGCCCGCCACCCGGGACGTGGTCGCCCGGCGCGGGCCGCTGGGCCCCGAGACCGACGACCTGTGGGACAAGATGATCCGCTCGGAGATCACCGAGCGGGAGTACTGGCAGTACCGGTCCGACGAGGTCGGCGCCGCGCTGGGCCGGCCCGGCTGGCCGATCCAGGAGTTCATGCACACCCTCTACGGGCTGGCGGGCGACGGGATCATCCGCCCGGCGGCGGCGGAGCTCATGGCCGAGGCGAAGGCGGCCGGGCACCCGGTCGGCGTGCTCACCAACGACCTGCGGGCCTTCCACGGCGACACCGCGATGGCCGCCCACCCGGTGCTGGCCGACGTCGACGCGCTGGTGGACGCCTCGGTGACCGGGGTGCTCAAGCCCGACCCGCGGGCCTACGCCCTCGCCGCCCGGGCGCTGGACCGGGAGCCGGGCGAGATCGTGTTCGTCGACGACATGCCGTGGAACGTCCGCGGCGCGCGGGAGGCCGGGATGGTGGCGCTGGAGCTGGACCTGACCGACCCGGACGCCGTGTGGCCGCAGGCCCGCGCGGCGCTGGGGCTGGCGGGGGTGGGGGTGTGAGGGCGGCACCGCGTTGCAGCAGAGCCACTTTCATGCAACCTCGTTGCGTGAAAGTGGCTTTGCTGCAGGCGGGGGCTGGGCCGTGAGCGCCGGGATCGCGGTCGTCGTCGGGGCGTCGGGGGCGCTCGGTGGGGCGATCGCGGGACGGTTGGTCGCGGCGGGGCTGACGGTCGTGGCCGTCGCGCGGACCCCCGCCGCGGGCGAGGGCCTGGTGCCGTGCGCGGCCGACATCGGCTCGGACGACGCCGGGGCCGCGATCGCGGCCGCCGTCGCGCCGCTGGAGGGGCCGGTGCGGATGGTCGTGCAGGCCGCGGGGCTGCCCGGGGGCGGGCCGGTCGAGACCGTGGAGCCCGACGCGCTGGGCCGGGCCGTGGCCCTGAAGTGCGGGGGGCTGCTGCGGCTGGTCCGCGCCGTCGACCCCCGGCTGGGGCGCGGGTCCCGGATCGTCGCCCTCGGCGGGCACTACGGCGCCGAGCCCGCCCCGTACGCCTGCCTGGCCGGCGTCACCAACGCCGCGCTGGCCAACCTGGTGCGCCAGCTCGCCGTCGCCATGGGCCCGCGCGGGGTCACCGCGCACCTCGTGGCCCCCGGGCCGGCCGACACGCCCCGGATGCGGGCGCTGTCCGCCGGGCCGAGCGCGCGGCCGAGTCCCCGCTGGGCCGGTTCGTCACGCCCGAGGAGGTGGCGTGGGCCGTCGCGACCCTCCTCGCCCCCGAGGCCGACGCCCTGCACGGCTCCACCCTCGCCCTGGACGTGGGCGCCCGGCGCGGGCTGTTCTGACCGGCCACCCCCGCCCGCCCGGCCCTCCCCGCGGCGGCGCGCCGGCATCGCGGGGGCTCGTCGCGCACGGTGCACACCGCCGCTGGGCGGCACAGCACCAGCCCGGTGGGACAGCACCAGCCAGGTGGCACAGCACCAGCCAGGTGGCACAACCCCAGCCAGGTGGCACAACCCCAGCCGGGCCGCACAGCGTGCGGGCGGGCTGTGCGGACCCGGCGGACGCTGTGCCGCCGCGTGACGCCGCGCAGCTCGCCCCGCTCGCACAGCCCCCGCCCCACTGGCACAGCCCCCGCCCCACTGGCACAGCGCCCAGGCGGGCTGTGCGAGCCACGCGACGCTGTGCCACCCCAGCGACGCTGTGCCACCCCCTCACCGGCGATGGTGCGCGCCCGGCGCGGCCGCAACGGGCGAAGCGCGGGCCGTCGACCTGCTCCTCTGCGGCGCTGGCTGGTCCGGTGCTCGCGGGCGGGTCGGGCAGCCGTGGAGCGTCGGTCCAGCGCCTTCGGCGCGCGTCGGTCAGGCGCCCCCGGCGCGGGCCGCGACCTCCGCGCGGCGGGCCGCGGAGGCCGGGACGCCGCCGATGCCCCAGTCGTCGGGGTGGACGGGCACGATCCGGCCCCGCACCAGCCCGCGGTCGACGCCGAGCACGTCGACGAGCACGTCGGTGAACGCCCCGAGGAGCCGGTGCCGCTGCTCGACCGGGCGGCCC